>JAIRYB010000019.1 GCA_031267955.1 Spirochaetaceae bacterium
CAGCCGGAGGCAAAAAAAAGACGGTGCGTCTGGACGTCAAATTGACCGCACCGCCGGTAACTTGAGGGCTTTCCCTCCCGTTGCTTAATTTATCGGCCTTGTTTCTGCGAACTTTAGGGGCTTTGCCGGATTTACGCGAAATTCCGCGCAAGGCCCTGAAATACCTTCAGGTGGTAGTCCGCGGCCCCGGCGAGGGCGCGGTAGAATCTGGCCGATAATTCCAGGTGGCGCTCGGTTTCCGAATCCGGCCCGCTCTCAAGCCCGTCCTCCAGTTCCCCGATAGAGGGGAAGATGAAGCCCGCCACGTCCTTCACCTCGCTTCCGCTAATCTCTTGGTTGGCCTTTTCAAGCTCGTCAAGCGCCCGCGCCGTTTCCTCGGAAACACGCCTTTCCCCGGCGCGCCCGGCGGCCACCCGCTGTTTTTCCCCGGCCCGCGCCCCCTCCGCAAGGCCGGCGGCTTTTTCCGCAAGGCCGCGTATCTTTTCAAGGCCCGCGAATAATTCGCGCCGGGACTCTTTATAGCGGGCGTTCCGGGCGGCCGCGGCTTCTTCCGAAAAAAAGGCCGCTTCCGCGCGGGCAAAGGTTTCCGCCAGAAGACAGTTAATTTCCTCCCGGCGCGGGGGCAGGGCCAGAAGCTCCTCCGCCCGCGCGGGGATAAGGCCCGGTATGGCGATGCCGTTAACAGAAAAACTGCGGTTTTTAAGGCGCGGGTACATGCCGATTCGGTTTTCAAACCAGGAGGCGTAAAGCGACAGCCGCCTGTCGGTAAGCACGGTTCCGCCGCAAAGGGCGGGCGCTGAAAAAGGGAAGCCGTCCCTGAGCGCGTGGAAAGAACGGGTCTCCGCCGGAAAGAGGCGGCCGGACAGGGCAAGGGCGCGTTCCTCAAACAGGGCGCCTTTAAAGTGCGTTTTAAGCGAAGGGAATGAAAGATCAAGCCCGGCAAGCCACAGGGATTCTGTCCCCAGGACGCGGGCGAAATCCCAGGCGGTGGTGGCGACTGAGCCGCCGGTTCCCAGGGCGCCCTTGGGGTCCACCCTGTTTTCAATAAACTTTCCCAGGGGGAAAAGGGACGAGCATAAAAACGCGCGCCCGAAAGAGTGGCGCATTACCGGGGGATACACCGCGGACTCGGCGACAAAACAGCTTGCCGGGAACGGAACGCGGTCCAGGTGGCGCGCGTTCCAGAACTGGGGATCCACGGCCAGGACAAAGTCGGGCGGCGTCCCGGCGCGGAGGAGCATCCTGAGCGCCGTGTCTACGGCCGCCACTACGGCCCGTTCGGCGAGGCGCGGCAAAAGCGGCGCGATTTCGTCCAGCGAGGGCCCCGCGGCAACAAGCAGCACCGGCATTTCCGGGGGCAGGCAGGACGACAGTAATTCTACTCCCGGAATGTCCCGTATGGCTTCCATGTTCGCCGCGAGGTTCCGTACCCAGCGTTTTCCGAATTTCTTCAGGGTATTCCGGTTTACCCCGTCTTTTGCGATGTAAAATTTAAGCTGTTTTTCCGCCTTGCCGAACCAATCCCCGTCCAGCGCCATTAGCGCCCTGTTCCGCAGGATTTCCGGCTTCCCCTCAAAAAGCCGGAGCGCCGCGCCCACGGCCCGCTGGGGATCGCCGGCGTTCCCCAGCACAAACACTGCCCTGCGCGAGGAGAGGAACTGCCGGAGATCGCGGGTTTCAAGCGCGGCGCGCAGAACAGAAACCCTGCGTTCGACAATGACGACGGGCCTTTGGGGGAACCTTTCCGCCGCGGCAATTACGGCGTATCCCAGCCCGAAGCCGAGCGCCGCGATGGGGCCGTCCCCTTCGGGAAGCGTCTCCGCGGCCCGCAGCCCTTCCCGGATCGGGTCCCTGGGCGAATGTATGTACTTGCCGTTGACGACAAGGGAGGGGACGCCCGCAGCCGTGCCCACAACGGCGATACTGTCGCCGGCGGAGCTGCCGTCCCCGCTGCCGGCGGGGCCGTCGGCCGCGTCTTCGGGGGACTCAGGCAGGCGCGGATCAAGGGGCCGCGGTTCCGCTTTTTCAAGGTACGCGGCCAAATCCGGGAAGTGTTCGCGCAGGAAAAGCATGTTTTCTTCCCGAATAGTTTTTTCCGCCAACTTTTTCCCCTAACATAATTTAAAATTAATACCGGTTCCGCCGCTGCCCGGATACAAGCGTTCCCCTAATTCTATGGGAATTAGCCCCGCCCGTCCACCCTCTGCCCTTTGCCAAACAGCGAAGTTCTGCTCCCCGCTCTCTGCCCTCCGCGGCCCGGTCCTGCACTTTATCCGTCGATTAATCGCATAAATGAAAAAATAATGCCTTGATCCCGTCCTGTTTGGCTGTTTTCAGACTAATTTATTTCGGATTTAGCATTTCAGTATATTAGACTTTAGGGAACCTTAAAAAACTACAATGCGGAGGATATTTCTTTCAGTTTTCGATAAATTTTTGGAAAATACTTGAATGGGGTTTGCCACAGGTAAACTCCGATGCCCTAATCCGGCATGGACGCCGCTTTCCGGTGCAGCCGGGCCGTCAGGACGCTGGCTGCAACAATTCTTTGAGTTTTGCAGGGCAAAACTCAAAGCTGAAAATCCGCATGGAAGCGGATTTTCAGCAGCGCAAGGGATTTGCGCTTGGTTTTATGTCACTAGGTGGTAACCGCGTTCAACTGGGAAAATTTACTATCTTGTAAAGCCACCGCCTATGGCGGTGGTCATGTAGTTGGCTATGCCTGGAAGTCTTCTTCTTAAAGAAATTGCGGTGGCGTAGCCATAAAATCGGCGTAAAGCCACCACCTTTGATGGTGGATAGCCGATTTTAAGCAATTTCTGTTTACTGTGGCAGAAAAGAAAAAAATAACGGCGGAATACGCTCCCCGGTACCGGAAAGCAAAAAAAGCTGAAAAGTCAAAATTGCTGGACGAGTATCTCGCCCGTACCGGCAGCAGAAGCAGAAAATACGCCATCTGCAAACTCAACCGGGCGGGCAAAACCCAACTCCGGGTCATCGGCGGCGAAACGGTCAACGTTCACCTTGTCGACAAAGCCCGAAAAAAACGGG
>JAIRYB010000054.1 GCA_031267955.1 Spirochaetaceae bacterium
TTGCATATTCATGCAAAAAATCCCGATTATCGGGGCTGCTTTGGCAGTTTGCATGGTATAAAAATTCACTTTTGTGAATTTTTATACGATTTTGCGCTGAAGCGCAACAAACTGCTAGCGGCTTGCCGCGGGGTAACAGGCTGCCTCGTATCCGTATCGGGAATTCAATTTTAGAGTACGGCTTTTGCCGTGGGAAAACAGGAGTATAAATGAAAACAAAAGCGGTTCGTATTTACGGCGTGAACGATCTCAGGCTGGAAGAATTCGATCTTCCGGAAATAAAAGACGACGAGATTCTCGCGCGGGTAGTGTCGGATTCTATCTGCATGTCCAGCCACAAGCTTGCCATGCAGGGAGAGAAGCACAAGCGTATACGTTACGACATCAAAGAGCGGCCCTGCATTATCGGCCACGAATTTTGCGGGGTTATCGAAAAGGCCGGGTCCAAATGGGCGGGCAAATTCAAGGAAGGCGACAGGTTCGCCATCCAGCCGGCCCTGAACTACCCGGACGCTTCGGGCCGGGCCACGCTCTGGGCGCCGGGCTATTCCTACGAATTTATCGGCGGGGATGCCACCTACATCATCATTCCTGCGGAAGTAATGGAAATGGGATGCCTCCTGGAATACAAGGCGGATAATTTCTTTATGGGTTCCCTGTCGGAGCCTGTTTCCTGTATCGTGGGGGCTTTCCACGCCCAGTACCATACCCGCGGCGGTTCCTACGACCACATGATGGGTATTGCCGAGGGCGGCTCCCTGGCGCTTCTCGCCGGGGTGGGGCCTATGGGCCTTGGGGCGATTGACTACGCGGTCCACAACCCCCGTAAACCCGCCCGCCTTGTCGTCACGGATATCGACGACAGCCGGCTGGAGCGGGCCTCCCGGCTTCTGACCATGGAAGACGCGAAGAAGAACGGGGTGGAGCTTGTCTATGTGAACACCAAGGCTATTTCCGATCCGGTGGCCCATCTCAAATCCCTGAACGGGGGCAGGCTTTACGACGACGTATTCGTCTTTGCCCCGGTCAGGCCGGTGCTGGAAATGGGCGACGCCCTGCTCGGCCACGACGGCTGCCTCAACTTCTTCGCCGGCCCTACGGATACAGGTTTCGGGGCGAACTTCAACTTCTACAACGTGCATTACGAGTCCCACCACATTGCGGGGACCTCCGGCGGCAATACCGACGATATGATCGAATCCCTGTCCATGATGGCCGAAGGCAAGCTCAACCCGGTTTTTATGATAACCCATGTGGGGGGCCTCAACGCGGTGGCGAAGACGACCATCGATCTGGACAAGATCCCCGGCGGCAAGAAACTCGCCTACACCCACAAAAACCTGGAGCTCACGGCCATTGCCGACTTCGCGGAAAAGGGCAAATCCGATCCCTTCTACGCCGCCCTTGCCGAAATCTGTGATGCGAACAAGGGCCTGTGGAACCAGGAAGCGGAGCAGTACCTGCTTAAAAACGCGCCGGACATTTAGGCGGGGTTCCGGGCGCGCCCCTCAATTGCAAATAAGCACCGGCAGCCCGCCCCGTTATTAACGGGCGCGCCTGCGCGGCAAACTGCCGGCCGGGAATCAAGTTGACAAACCGGGGTTTTGGGGGGATTATTTTGATAGTATCTTACGCAAGGAGTTTATTATGCTTATAGGTATTAATCCGGTAATAAGCCCGGAACTGCTGGACGCCCTGTTCCGCATGGGGCACGGGGACGAGATTGTGCTGGCCGACGCTTTTTTCCCGGGAGACAGTTTTAACTCCCGGGTTATCCGGGCGGACGGCATCAGGATTCCGGCCCTGCTCGAGGGGATTCTCGCCCTCATCAACCTCGATTCCTATGTCCCGCATCCGGTGGCGATGATGGCCGCCGCGAGCGGGGACAGCCTGGACCCGGCGGTGGAAGCTTCCTACCGGGCGGTGATCGACAGGCTTTGGCCCGGCACGCCCCCTGCCGAGAGGATCGAGCGCTTTGCCTTTTACGAACGGACAAAGACGGCCTACGCGGTGCTTATGACCGGGGAGACCGTCAAATACGGGAATATCATTCTGAAAAAAGGGGTTATACCCCTTAAATGAGGCCGGTGCGGCCCCATATCATCTTTGTCTGGAGGAGAAAATGGCAGATATTACGAATCTTAAACAGAATCCGCCGGTAAACCGTTTCCGGGGGGCTTTGCCTAAAATCGGTATAAGGCCCACAATTGACGGCCGGCGCCGCGGCGTCCGGGAATCCCTGGAAGAAGTTACCATGGGCATGGCCCACGCGGCGGCGAAGCTTATCAGCGAAAACCTGAAGCACCCCAACGGGCAGGCTGTTGAGTGCGTTATTGCCGATTCCACAATCGGTGGCGTGGCGGAAGCGGCCGCCTGCCAGGACAAATTTTCCCGCGAAAATGTGGCCGTTACCCTGACCGTCACGCCCTGCTGGTGTTACGGTTCGGAAACCATGGACATGGACCCTCTGACCATCAAGGCGGTGTGGGGCTTTAACGGCACCGACCGGCCCGGCGCGGTCTATCTGGCGGCGGTCCTTGCCGCGCACAGCCAGAAGGGGCTTCCGGCTTTCGGTATTTACGGCCGCGATGTGCAGGATCTTTCCGACACGGGCAATATCCCCCCGGATGTAGCCGAAAAGATACTCCGTTTTGCCCGTTCCGCGCTTGCCGCCGCCTGGATGCGGGGCAAGAGCTACCTTTCCGTAGGCTCTGTTTCCATGGGTATTGCCGGATCCATCTCCAATGCGGAATTTTTCCAGGAATACCTTGGCATACGGAACGAATACGTCGATATGTCCGAACTTGTCCGGCGTTTCGAGGAGAAGATCTACTCCGAGGCCGAGTTCAAGCGCGCCCTTGAGTGGACCCTGGCCAACTGCAAGGAAGGGTCGGACAACAATCCCCCGGCGGAACAGCACAGCCGCAAGCAGAAGGACGATGTCTGGAAGACCTGCGTCAAGATGGCGATCATCATACGGGACCTTATGGTGGGGAATCCCGACCTTAAACGGAAGAATCTGGCGGAAGAAGCCCTGGGGCATAACGCGATCCTCGCGGGCTTCCAGGGGCAGCGCCACTGGAACGACCACTTCCCCAACGGCGATTTCCTGGAGGCGATCCTCAATTCTTCTTTCGACTGGAACGGTTTCCGCGCGCCGTATATCGTGGCCACCGAAAACGACGGGCTTAACGGCGTGTCCATGCTCTTCGGCTGGCTGCTCACCGGCTGCGCCCAGGCCTTCGCCGACGTGCGCACCTACTGGAGCCCCGACGCCATAAAACGGGTCACCGGCTGGCAGGCCGAAGGCCCCGCGGCAGGCGGCTTTATCCACCTGATCAACTCCGGTTCCGTGGCCATCGACGCCGCGGGCAAACAGCGGGTCAACAGCAAGCCCGGCTGGAAACCCTACTGGGAAATCACCGCCGAAGAAGCGGGCGCCTGCCTCGACGCGGTAGGCTGGCGTTACGCCAGCCTCGGCTATTTCCGGGGCGGCGGCTATTCGGTGGACATAAACACCGAAGGGGAAATCCCCGTCACCATGATCCGGCTCAACCTGGTCAAGGGCATTGGCCCCGTGCTTCAAATCGCGGAAGGCCATACGGTCAATATACCCTCCGAGGTACACGACAAGC
>JAIRYB010000105.1 GCA_031267955.1 Spirochaetaceae bacterium
GGCAAAACTCAAAGCTGAAAATCCGCATGGAAGCGGATTTTCAGCAGCGCAAGGGATAGAAGCGGTATCCTTTTTTGCCGCAGGCAAAAAAGATACAAGCGTATAGCCCGGTCCGGCGCTTGCGCCGGATGCGCCCGAACGCCGGGATGAAATATGAACTTGCCATTGGCGTAAGGTGGTTGGTGTTGGTTGACAAAACCAGCGCCAGTAATTATGTTTTATCATGTTTTGTTTGGAGGTTCCATGAAGTGCCGTACTGTATCCCTTGGTATTATTCTGTTTCTGCTTATTTCCCTTAACGCAAACGCCGCTTCCCAAAGGGAAGCTGGCCCGCCTGCGGGGAGGGGGCAGGAAATTTCGCTTTTTACCGATTCGGCGGGAAGGCGGGTGGAACTGCCGGCAAGGATAAGCCGGATTGCCCCCTCGGGCGCCCTGGCGCAGATGTTCCTCCTGGCTGTGGCGCCGGACATGATCTGCGCCGTTTCTTCGGCCTATAGTTCCGACGAGGCGGAGTATATCCCGGCTTATTTTTCGGGCCTTCCGGTGGTGGGGCAGTTCTACGGCGCGGCGAATCTTAATCCCGAGGAGATCGCCCGGATCGGGCCGGATGTGGTCATCGACGTAGGGGAACCCAAGGATACCATAGCCCGTGATATGGACGATATTTCGGCGTCCGTCGGCATCCCCGCCGTCCATATCACCGCCACCCTGGAGACCACCCCCCAGGCCTTCCGTACCCTGGGGAAACTGCTCGGCAGGGAAGATAAAGGCGAGGCCCTGGCCCGATTCTGCGAAAAAACCCTGGCCGCGGTGGGCGGGATTGTAGGCCGGGCCGGGGGTGGCAAAAAATCCGTCCTTTACTGCATGGGAAGCGCGGGGCTTAACGTGCTTGCCAAAGGCACCTTCCATACCGAAGTTCTGGACTGGATGGCCGATAACCGGGCGGTGGTGGATAACCCTTCCTCGCGGGGCAGCGGGAACGAGGCCAACCTTGAACAGATCCTGCTCTGGGACCCCCAGATCATCATCTTCGGCCCCGGCAGCGTTTACGCGTCCGTTGCGCGGGACAGTACGTGGCGGCAATTGCAGGCTGTCAGGAACGGCGCTTATTACGAGGTCCCCCTGGGGCCCTACAACTGGATGGGGTCCCCTCCCTCGATAAACCGTTACCTCGGCATGCTCTGGCTGGGCAAGGTACTCTACCCCGAATACGCCGCCTACGATCTTTACGCCGAAACCGCGGAGTACTACCGCCTTTTTTACAGCCACGAGCTTTCCCGCGAACAGTTTGACCGGCTCACCGCCCGGAGCCTTGCCGGTGCCCCGGCTTCCCGGTGATATGACGGACAGGGCGCGCTGTTCCGCTTCCCGCGTTTTTCCCGGAACCGCCCTGATTCTGGGCATCCTGCTGATCGCGGCGGTTCTGGTTTCCCTTTCCCTGGGCCGCTACCCCATACCCCTGGCAGGCCTCGTGGCCCGCATCTTCGGGACCCCCTTTGAGTCGCCCCGGATGGAGGCGGTCTTCTTCAACGTGCGGGCCCCCCGGATCATCATGGCCTGCCTTGTCGGCGCTTCCCTTGCCGCCGCCGGGGCCAGCTACCAGGGGGTGTTCCAGAATCCCCTGGCCGCCCCGGATATTCTGGGCGCTTCCAGCGGCGCGGCCACCGGGGCTACCCTGGCGATCCTCCTGCGGCTTTCCGGCTACTTCATCACCGCCTTCGCCTTCTGCGCCAGCCTTGCCACCATTGCCCTGGTAATGTTCATCGGGGGCCGGGCCCGGGGCAGAAAAATTGTGGGCCTCATCTTCGCCGGGCTGATGATCTCCTCCCTCCACAGCGCGGTCAATTCCTTTATGAAATTAGTGGCGGACCCCAACAACGTACTGCCCGAAATCGTCTACTGGCTCATGGGCTCCCTGGCCAAAACCAAGCCCGGCGACATACGCTTTGTCGTCATCCCCATGGCCCTGGGGATGGCCCCCCTCTTTGTTTTCAGGTGGAGGATCAACCTCCTTACCCTGAGCGAAGAAGAGGCCCAGTCCATGGGCGTAAATGTCCGGGGTACCCGCGCGCTCGTAATCGTCTGCTCGACCCTTGTCACCGCCGCCGCGGTTTCCGTCAGCGGCATCATCGGCTGGGCCGGCCTGGTAATCCCCCATCTGACCCGCCGGCTTGTGGGCAACAACTACCAGGAACTCATGCCCGTATCCATGATTTTCGGCGCCCTCTTCCTCCTGCTCATCGACAATGTTTCACGCAACCTCTTCGCCACCGAGATTCCCCTGGGCATCCTTACCGCCCTTGTAGGCGCGCCTTTCTTCCTCTGGCTCATCACCCGGAAAGGGGAACTCTGGTGAACAAACAGCCGGCAAATACCGGTAATCCGGCAGCGTTTTTCGCAGGCAAATCTGCGGCGGACAAAGCCCCGGAAAGCCGGGCGGCCGGGCCCGCCGCAGGCGCGCCGCCTATCCTGGAAGTACGGGGCTTAAGCTTTGCTTACGGCGAACGGGCGGTACTCCGGGACATAAATTTTTCCTTAAAAGAAGGGGAACTATTGGGGATGCTGGGGCCCAACGGCGTGGGAAAAAGCACCCTGTTCCGCTGTATTCTGGGCCTTGAAAAATATCATTCCGGAACGGTGCTGTTCGGCGGGGAAAACATCAAAGACAAAAAGCCCCAGGCCATGGCCCGGGCCGTCGCCTATGTGCCGCAGATACACTACCCCTCGTTTAATTATTCGGTAATGGACATGGTGCTGATGGGGACCGCAGCCCAGGGCAAAGAATGGGCCGGCCCGGATGCCCGGCAGAAGCGGAACGCCCGCGACGCCCTGGAACGGCTGGGCATCGCGGAATTCGGCGGGCGGGACTTTGTCAGGCTGAGCGGCGGCGAACAGCAGCTGGTCCTGATTGCCCGCGCCCTGGCGCAGCAGGCAAGGGTTTTGATCATGGACGAACCCACCGCCAACCTGGATTACGGGAACCAGATCCGGGTCCTCCTCCAGGTCAGGGCCCTGAGCGGCCAGGGCTACAGCATCATCATGAGTACCCACAACCCCGAACACGCGTTTCTCTTTGCGGGCCGGGTGCTGGCGCTCCACGACAGTAAAGTCGCCGCCGCCGGCCCCCCCGCCGAAGTCCTTACCCCGGAGCTTATCCGCACCCTTTACGGCGTGGAAGTCCGGCTTCAGCGGGACAGCGCGGGGAAAATAAGCTGCATGCCCCTGCTGCCCTGAAGGGCTATGTCTCGAAACCGTCCACAATCACGGTGATGTTTTTAATGTCGGACTGGGCGTTTTCCGCGAGGGAGAGCATCTGCCCGGCGTTCTCGTTTACATGGGTAACGCTTTGGGCCATTTCGTCCATGCCGCCGGAAATTTCACGGGAATCGGATTGCAGTTTATTCATCTCTTGCAGCATGGTAGTATTTCCCGCGTTCATTTCCTTTGAGCCGGTCTTGACCTCGGAGGTAATATCGTTCATTACCCGCAGGGCGTCCAGCACATGGCCGGCCCCTTCCTGCTGTTCCCGGATGGCGCTGTTCAGTTCAAAGACAAGCTTCTCGGTTTCGTCCACTCTCAGGGCCACCTGGCTGAACGCCTGCTCCGACGCCGCGGACCCTGTAACAATGCTGCTGATGGTTTCGCTAATCTGTTTTAATTCGGCGCTGATCTTCTGGGACTCGACGGAGGAATTTTCCGCCAGCTTTCTTATCTCGTCGGCTACCACGGAAAAACCCCGGCCCGCATCGCCGGCGTGGGCGGCTTCGATTGCCGCGTTCATGGCCAGCAGATTCGTCTGGGCCGCGATCGCGGCGATGATCTTGTTCGCCTCCTGGAGGGTTTTTGATTCCTCCACAATTTCCTGCACTTTCCCCCCGCTCGCCTTCTGGACCGTGGCGCCTTCGGAGGCGGCATTGTTGACGGTTTTAAATTGTTCCAGCATTTTTTCTACCATGGCGCCGATGGATTTAATATTCCCCACCATTTCTTCCACCGCCGCGGACGCCTCGCTTACGCTGGAAGACTGCCGCGATATGGAGCCGTCCAGGGATTCGATATTTTTGGCTATCTCCTGAACCGCCGCGGAAGATTCGGATACGCTCTGCATCTGATTCTGGGCTTTGGCGCGGATCTGCTCCACACCCCCGGAAATCTGCGAAATGGAAACGGCCATATCCGAGGCGTTGCGTTTCAGATCAACGCTGGAAGCGGAAAGCCTGTGCTGGCCGCCTTTGATCTCTTGCATACCGTTCCCTATATTATCGCAAAAACTATTAACCATTCCGGCGATGGTTCCCAGCTCGTCAACCGAACAGATGGATATACGCCTGGTCAGATCCTTTTTGGCGGAGGAAAGGTTTTCAAGCTGGACAACAATGGAACTGAACAGCTGGCTGCCGTTCCTTTTCAGGGTATAGGCCAGCAGGGCGACCGCAACGAAGAACGCCGCCATCAGAATAAAAACCGTCCTCCAGGCCCGCGCGTTTATCCCCGGCAGGGATATGCCAGCCCCGTAAATGGCAAGAAGGGTTATGGAAAAAACAAAAAGGATAGACAGCAGGGCCACTACCACGGGGATGATGAGCAGTTTCAGGCCCTGGCGGTTTTCCCGCAGATCCCTCGGATAGGCGTTGAGGTTGCAGGAGATGAGGGTTTTGGAAACCAGGCTGTCCGTCAGCACGTACACAAAAGTACCGATCAGTATGCCCGCCGAAAGGGCCGCAAGGAAAAGAGGGGCCTTTATTTCATTCTGTATTCCCGCCTTTTCTCCCTGGATAAAGATCGAACCCAGAAAGGCTAGATCGAGGAGCACGCTAAAGGCAATCATCTTTATCGGGGTAGAACCCAGCCTTTTCAGGGCCAGCTCGTAATCCTCCCCCTGCGATGCGAAACATGCCTCGTCAAAAAACACGGCGCTCCGGCCCGGGAGGAAACCCGTCAAAATGATATAAACTATTCCGGGAAGCCCCGCCCGCAATAAGATCTGGAAAAGGCCGGCCGGCGGGCTGCGGAACAAAAAGATGAACAGGAAATTCACCGCCGCGGTAAGGACCGCGCTAAAAAAAATAATTACAAGAAAGACAGTTCTTTTCTGCAAAATAAACCTCCTTAATATTCAAATGTACCTGCCGCCCTTCCTCGCCGGGCTTAAAGTACTCTTTGCTATAATTTACCGATCCGGCAGGGGCGTTTACCGTTCCAGCTTGCGGTACACGTAGCGGTGGGGTCGGTCGGCCCGCGCGCCGAGCTTCTGCCTCCTCCATTCGGCGTACTCGGACCAGTTCCCGTCGTACCAGATAACTTCCCCGTCTTCAAAGGCCAGTATGTGGGTAGCGATCCTGTCAAGGAACCAGCGGTCATGGCTTATCACGAGCGTGACTCCCGCGAAGGTATCGACAGCTTCTTCCAGAGCCCTCAAAGTGTTGACATCCAGATCGTTGGTCGGCTCGTCCAGCAGCAGGGTATTCGCCCCGGTTTTAAGCATCATTGCCAGGTTAAGCCTGTTCCGCTCGCCGCCCGACAGTATTCCTACTTTTTTCTGCTGGTCCGCGCCGGAGAAATTGTACCAGGCGCAGTAGGCCCTGGAGTTTACCTCCCTGGCGCCGGCCCCCTCTCCCAGCCTGATAAGGTCAAGCCCGCCCGAAAGCTGTTCCCACACGGTCTTGTTGTCGTCCAGCGCGGTACGCATCTGATCGGCATAGGCCAGCTTTACGCTGTCCCCGAGCCGTATCTCGCCCTTGTCCGCCTTCTCCGCCCCGGTGATGATCCTGAACAGCGTGGTCTTCCCCGCGCCGTTCGGCCCGATAATGCCCACGCAGGCGCCGGGCGGTACGCTGAAAGACAGGTTCTCGAAGAGCAGCCTGCCGCCAAATGCCTTGCGCAGCCCCTGCGCTTCGATCACAAGCCGGCCCAGCCTCGGCCCCGGGGGGATAGTAATCCTGTTTTCCCGGATTGTTTCGCGCTCGCCGTCCTGCAGCAGTTTTTCGTACTGGGTGATCCGGGCCTTGCTCTTCGCGTGCCTGCCCTTGGGACTCATCCGTATCCACTCAAGCTCCCTTTGCAGGGTTTTCCGCCTTTCGCTCTCGCCCTTTTCCTCCAGGGCCAGGCGCGCCTCTTTCTGTTCCAGCCAGCCCGAATAGTTTCCCTTCCAGGGGATACCCTCGCCCCGGTCCAGTTCCAGAATCCACCCGGCCGCGTTGTCCAGAAAATAGCGGTCATGAGTCACCGCGATCACGGTCCCCTCGTACTCGCGGAGGTGCCGCTCCAGCCACGCTACTGTTTCCGCGTCAAGATGATTTGTCGGCTCGTCGAGCAGCAGGATGTCCGGCTTTTGCAGCAGCAGCCGGCAAAGCGCTACCCGCCTCTTTTCGCCGCCGGAAAGGTGATCCGCTTTTTCATCCCCGGGCGGGCAGCGCAGGGCGTCCATGGCCAGTTCCAGACGGCTGTCCAGGTTCCACCCGTCGGCGGCCTCTATCTTTTCCTGCAAGGCGGCCTGCTTCTCGCCGAGCTTGCCGTAATCGGCGTCAGGCTCCCCGAACGCCTCGCTTACTTCCTCAAATTCCCTGAGCAGCGAAAGCGTTTCCGCCGCGCCTTCGGATACTATTTCCTTAACCGTCTTCCCCGCGTCAAGAAGGGGTTCCTGTTCCAGATACCCGATGGTATATCCCGGGCTGACCGAAATTTCGCCGGAAAATTCCGTATCCGCCCCGGCCAGAATTCTGAGCAGGCTGGACTTCCCGGATCCGTTAAGCCCGATCACCCCGATCTTCGCCCCGTAAAAATAAGACAGGCTGATGTCCTTAAGCACCTGCCGGGTCCCGTGCTTTTTGGAAACCCGGTACATGGAATAGATAA
>JAIRYB010000147.1 GCA_031267955.1 Spirochaetaceae bacterium
GTAGAGCTTGTTGTATACCACAACGGCATAGCGGGGAGCGAAGCCGACGTACTCCGCAAACTCAGGGGGAACCAGATCCAGGCGGCGATCCTCAGTTCCTTCGGGCTTAACGCCATTACTCCGGGCCATGAGATAATGACCCTAAGCTGCCCCTTCCTGATCCGCGACAACGCGGAACTGGACCTGGTGCTCGGCAGCCTGAAGGCGGATCTGGAGGAAAAAATCAACCGGGAGGGGTTTTTTACCCTGGCGTGGTCAAAGGCCGGCTGGGTTAAATTCTTTTCCAAGGCGCCGGTATTTGTACCCGCGGACCTGAAACGCCAAAAGCTGGGGATCAACGAGCAGGAGCCGGCATTGATGGACGCGTTCAAGGCGATGGGTTATCGGATGGTCCCGGTATCCATGAACCAGGTGCTTGTTTATCTGAACGGCGGGATGATTGACGCGGTATACCAAAGCCCGGTCAATGTGGGGGGGCTTCAGATATTCGGGGTGGCCAAAAACATGGCGTCGATCAACATCGCCCCCTTTATGGGCGGTATTGTTATGAATCAAACGGCCTGGCGCGCCATCCCGGAACGGCATAAACCCGCGCTATTGCGGATCACCAAACGCCTTGAGGCGGAATTGGACAAATCCATCCAGCAGCTTGAGGCTGAGGCCATCGCGACCATGCGCGGCTACGGGCTTATTATCAACGAGATTAGCCCGGCCCAGGAACAGCTCTGGTACGACGATGCCGACCGGGTCATTCCTTCCCTGCTGGATACTGCCTTTAGCCGGGAAATATACGGAAAAATCGACGCCATACTCAAAGCCCACCGGAACAGGCCTTAATATGCGGAAAATACCCGTTTTTCTGCGGAAATTCGAACGGGGAATATGCTACTTTTCCCTGGCCTGTCTTGCCCTGCTGCCCGCGGCGGAGGCGTTTCTCCGGGTGTTCTTCCATTCCCGGGTACCTGCGTCTCCGGGGCTTATTGTGCATCTGCTGCTTGCCCTTGGGCTTCTCGCGGGGATGATCACCACCGGGGAGGGGGATCATCTTTCCATCGGCCTTGTGCAGTACAGTTCCAATGAAAAACTGAAAAGAATCTTCGCCGCGGGTTCCGGCCTCTTGTCCGCCTTTACCGTCACTATTTTTGCCTGGTGTTCGGTTTCCTTTATTAAAATCTACCTTTCCCCCGTCCAGATGATCGGCTTTATCCCCGACCGGGTTTTTGCCCTGGCCATGCCCATAGGCTACGCCGTGATGGCTTTCCGTTTCGCACGCATGGCCCCGTTCCGGGGGAAGGCCCGGATCCTGCCGGCGCTGGCCGTCCTGCTGGGGACCGTCTGTTCCCTGCCGGCCATTTTCAAATTTCTCTGGGGTTTTGACATTCCGGACCTTGCCTACAGCGTAAACGAGGCATTTTTTTTCCTGGCCTGGCGCCTTAGAATCCCGGCCCTGGCGATCCTTGTCCTGGCGGCCCTGGCCGGAACCCCGCTTTTCGTGGTCATCGGGGCGACGGCGCTGATTTTTATCCAGGGGGCCGGCGGGGAAATTGACGTTATTTCCAACCAGATATACACGGCCCTGACCCAGAACAGTTTTGTCGCCATTCCCCTTTTTACCCTGGCGGGTTTTTTCCTTTCCGAAAGCAGGGCCGGGGAACGGCTGATGCTTTGCTTCAGAAGCCTCTTCGGCTGGTTTCCCGGGGGCATGATCATCGCGGCGGTGTGCATGTGCGCCTTCCTGACTTCTTTTACCGGCGCTTCCGGGGTGACCATCCTTGCCCTGGGGGGCATTCTTTACCTGGCGCTTTCGGAAAATTCCGCCTACCCGCCGAAATTTACCATAGGGCTCCTGACCGCCTCGGGCAGCATAGGCATTCTCTTTCCGCCGAGCCTCCCCATCATCCTGGTAGGGGCTACAACCAGGACCAATACAATCCACCTTTTTCTGGGAGGCATACTCCCCGGCCTTGTCCTGGTGGCCGGGACGATCATCTTCGGGATCGCCGTCTCGGTTAAAACCAAGGTCCCCCGGGAACCTTTCAGGCTGAAAAAGGCGGGGGCCGCGCTTAAAAATTCGCTTTTGGAGATGCTGCTCCCCCTTTTCCTTATTGCCGGTTATTTTTCCGGAGTTCTGTCGCTGGTGGAGATAGGCGCGGCGGCCGCGATTTACGCCTTTGCGGTGGAGGCGCTTGTTTTCAGGGATATCAGGCTGCGCGATATCCGCCGGGTATTTGCAAAGGCGGTCCCCCTCATCGGGGGAATCCTTTCCATCCTAGCCCTTGCCCAGGCCCTCTCCTATTATATCGTGGACACCCAGGGGCCGGAACGATTCGCCCGGTGGATACAGGGCGCGATTTCCTCCAAATATGTATTCCTTTTAATCCTGAATATATCCCTTCTGGTCATCGGCTGCCTTATCGATATTTTTTCCGCCATCCTTATCGTACTGCCCCTTATCTTCCCCCTGGGAACAGCCTACGGCATAGACCCGGTGCATCTGGGGATTATATTTCTTATCAATATGGAGGCGGGATTCCTTACCCCCCCGGTAGGGATGAACCTTTTCCTTGCCAGTTACCGTTTCAGAAAGCCCTTTGTGGAAGTCGCCCGCTACGTGTTCCCGTTCCTGCTTATCCAGATGGCGGCGGTTTTTATTGTCACTTATGTACCGGTCCTTTCGACCTTTCTGACAAAATTTTATTAAGGATCAGGCGCCATTGAAAGGGCTAAAGCCCTTACGGAGTTTGTACATGAAAAACGATCCCCGCGGCGAGCCCTATGTGCCGAATCTCAATCTGAAATACCCCGCCAATCCCGACGAACACATGATTCTCAAGACCGGCGGGATCGGCATCACCATAGACGAGCGCTATCCGTTTCTCGACAAATCCCTGGGTTTCAGGATAAAGAGCGCCCTCCTCTACCTGGGGATATTCACCCTGGTGTTTTTTATCTGCCCCATCCGTTTCGGGCTTAAGATCAGGGGCCGGGCCAATCTGAAGAAGAACCGGGCGCTGTTCCGCGGCGGGGCCATGACCGTATCCAACCACGTCCTGCGCTGGGATTTTTTGATTATCCTCCAGGCTGTGCGTTTCCGGCGCCTCTATTTTCCCGCCTGGAAGGAAAATTTTTCAGGCCCGGACCGGGGCCTTATCCGCCTGGCCGGGGGCATTCCGGTCCCCGCGTCAATCCGCCTGATCCGGAATTTTAACAGCGCCTTCGACGAACTCCATGAACGGAAAAAATGGTTCCACGTATTCCCCGAAAGCAGCAACTGGTCTTATTACCAGCCCATACGCCCCTTTAAAAAGGGCATGTTCAGCCTGGCCTACAAGTACAATATTCCCGTTATCCCCATGGCCTTTTCCTACCGCCCGGCCCGGGGGCTTTACCGGCTATTCAAAAAGAACAAGCCCCTTATCACCCTGGACATAGGCGAGCCTATCCTGCCGGACCGGGGCCTGCCCCGGAGGGAAGCTACAGCCCTGCTCCGCGAACAATGCCACAAGCAGATTGTCCGCCTTGCGGGAATCCATGACAACCCCTGGCCCCGCGAGGGGGATTAACAGTTAGCAGTCAGCAATATTGTCCGCTCATCGATCACCTTCACTGCTCACTGATTTGGCGCCCGGCACCCCCGCGCTTTTATCCGCGCACTAATTTTCCGCGCCGGCAGCAATAAGCTGCTCGGTAATTTCCGTGTAGCCCCCTTCGGCGGCGTAAAACATGGCGCTGTGTTCCAGATTGTCCGCGGCGTTGAGATCCGCCCCGTTTTCGATAAGCAGGGCCGTAAAATCGTTTCGGCCTTTCAGCGCCGCCACGATAAGGGGCGTTTCCCCATCCTGGTTGCGGGCGTTTACATTCCCCCCCGCCTGTATCAGGGCTTTTCCCACAAACTTGTTCCCCGCCGCCGCGGCGTAATGGAGGGCGCCGGATCCGTTCAGAAGCGCCAGGTTGGGGTCCGCTCCGGCCTTAAGAAGGATTTCCGCCACCGCCAGATTGGACTGCATACAGGCCATAACCAGCGGCGTTTCACCCGCGTCGTTCAGGGCGTTACAGTCCGCGCCGGATTTGAGCAGCGCCCCTATGACTTCGGTCTGGCCGTTAAAACAGGCCTGATGCAGCGGCGTGTTGCCCGACGAATCCCTGGCTTCCCCTTCGCCCTTGAGCAGGGGGATGATGTCCCGCAGCCC
>JAIRYB010000159.1 GCA_031267955.1 Spirochaetaceae bacterium
TGCGTAGTTTTTCTGCTCATCGGGCTCCGCGCCGGGGCCGTTTACGGCAGAAGGAAGGAAGCCGCCGAATGGGAGGTCCACAGGCTGGAGGCCGTGGTCAGTGCCCGGCTCAGGCAGTCCAGGGCGGTGATAGGCGGCCTGGTATCGGAACAGATGGCGCCCCTGCTGCCGGGTTTTCCCTTCGATCCGGGGGACTGCCGCTTTGTAGGAAAGCCTGTCGATTTTATCGTCTTTGAGGGAATGAACGAAAAGAAAATAAGCTCAGTGATCTTTCTGGAAGTGAAAAGCGGCTCGGAAAGAAAACTGAACGATCAGGAAAAACAGCTAAAAGAAGCGGTTATAAACGGCCGGGTTAAGTGGGCCCAGTTTGACGCCGGCGTAAAAAATATTCCCCGGAAAATACCTTGAAAAAGCCCCTTCCCTTTGATACAGTTAGTAATGAAAAAAGAACCCCGCAGAAAACCATAAACCGGCGGGTAAAGCCGGTCCGGGTTTGGCTCTTGTCAGTTTCAGGCGGCTGTATTAGAATATCCGGGCATGCGCGGTACGGGCGCGGCCCTTTGTAAAAGATTTTCCGAAGGGGGTATTATAATGAAAGATACGGTAACCCTGGCGTACATTAACATGTACGGCATTCTGGGAGCCCTGGAGGATCTTTGCCGGTTTTCGCCCGAGGCAAAGGAACTGGTTTCCCCCCAGGCCCTGCCCGGAGGGAAGCCCCTCAGTATCGGCTTTACCGTCAAAAACGGCCCCGCGATGATTCTGCGTTTTGAGGGCGGGGCCTGCACGGCCCGGATAGGGGAAGGCCCCTGCGATATCAAGCTGGGCTTTGGATCTTTTGAAAAATTCAACGGCCTCATTGACGGGACGGCGACCCCCATCCCCAGCAAAGGTTTCACCAAGCTTAAATTCCTTACCAGGAATTTTGTCCGCCTTACCGCGATACTGGAAACCTACCTCCGCGCCGGAGCGGAAGCGCTGGCGGACCGCGCTTTTTTTGAGGCGAGCACTACCATCATGTTCTTCCTGATTTCCCGGACAGCGGCCCAAATCGCCAATTACGACAAAATCGGTTCCTTTACCGCCTCCAATATCCCCGACGGTACGGTGCTGCTTTCCATAGCCGGGGGGCCCCAGGCGGCCCTTTGTATCGCGGATCATTGTTTTTCCTTTTCCCGGGCCATTCCGGAATCTTATCACGCGGTCATGGAATTCAGCAGCATGGAGCTTGCCCGGCAGCTCTTTGACGGGAAGGTGAGCGCCCTGGGCTGCGTCGGGCAGGGGCTTATCACCATGCGGGGCAACCTGGGGATGCTGGATAATATCAACCGCATCCTGGACCGGGTCGCGGTGTATCTGGCGTAATATTATAGAATGGAGGGATGATCATGAATTTTCCGGTTTACCAGTACGAAAAAAGCGCCGAGGAATACAAGCGCGCGCTTAAGGTGATACCCTCGGGGATTTACGGCCACCTGGGCCCGGCGGAAGGCTGTTTTGTGCCGGTTACGGCTTTCCCCTTTTTTTCGGGCCGCGCCCAGGGCTCGTATTTTTGGGATGTGGACGGCAACCGCTTTATCGACTATATGTGCGCCTACGGGCCCAATGTGCTGGGTTACAACGATCCTGATGTGGAAGAGGCCGCCGCGAAACAGCGGGAAAAAGGGGACTGCATCACCGCGCCGTCAAGCCGGATGATAGATTTCGCGGAGCTTCTGGTAGACACCGTGGCTTCGGCGGACTGGGCGTTTTTCGCGAAGAACGGCGGGGATGTTACCACGATGGCCGTCCTTACCGCCCGGGCCCATACCCGCCGCAAGAAAATTGTTTTTTTTAAGGGCTATTACCACGGGGTGGCCCCCTGGACACAGAAGATCGATTACCCCGGCATTCTGGAAGAGGATGTGGCCAACAATATCTACGTGCCCTGGAACGACTACGAAAAACTCGCCGCGGTGTTCGAAGAAAACAAGGGCGAAATCGCGGCGCTTATCTCCCAGCCTTATATGCACGGCAACTTTGTGGATAACCAGCTTCCCGCGGAGGGTTTCTGGCAAAAGGTCCGCCGGCTCTGTACCGATACGGAAACAGTGCTTATCGTAGACGATGTGCGGGCGGGGTTCCGCCTTGACCTTGCCGGGAGCGATCATTTTTTCGGCTTCCAGGCGGACCTTATCTGTTTTTGCAAAGCCCTGGCAAACGGCTACAATGTCAGCGCCCTGTGCGGCAAAGATTTCCTCAAAAACACCGTGAGCGGCCTTACCTATACCGGAAGCTACTGGCTTTCCGCCGTACCCTTTGCCGCCGGCATTGCCTGTATCGAAAAGATGAAGCGCCTGGACCTGCCGAAACTGCTGCAGGAAAAGGGCCTGAAACTCAGGGAAGGGCTTGTCGCTGCGGCGCAAAAACACGGCTTCGATCTGCGGGTATCGGGAGTGCCCGCCCTGTTTTACCTGCGCCTTGCCGATGACGCCGCCGGGGAACCTTCAACGCCCTCCCTTATGCTCCACCAGCGCTGGATAGCGGAAATGGTCAGGCGCGGAATCTACCTGACGAACCACCACAACCATTTCATCAACTACGCCCTGAGCGACGAAGACATTGGCACTACCCTTGCCGTCGCCGACGAAACCTTCGCGGCGCTTGCCTGACCGCGCGTATCATGCGGCCCGGGAGTTTGCCGCGTTCCGCGCGTAAAACCGCAGGCGGCCGGGCCGCCGGATGTCAGCCCTTGCGTATGTAGAGCGGGATCGAGGTAAGTTCCTTGTCGTCGATGTACAGCACAAAATTGACCAGCCCGTTGCTTTTAAAGCGGAGGTTTGAAATCGTGAACACAAGATGCGACACGGCGGTCGCGTTTCCCGCGCCTTTAACTTCGATATTGCCGCTTATGGCTTCCATGCTCATCTCTCCGTCCAGGTCGTGGGTTTCGATACGGAAATTGTGATTGGAGAATTCCCACAGGTCAAAGCGCAGGCGGATCACTACCGAAAGCTGGGGATGGACGCAGGGGAAGTGCCGCGCGATAATGGTATCAAAAGTACCGACAATCGTAAGCTTTCCGCCGTTTTCCTGGGCGAAGTCGCAAAAGGTAAATATTTCAGTTTTCATACGGCGCCGGCTCCATGTTTATCCAATGCGGAAAAGGATGTCCCGCCGTCTTCCGCGTTCCGGGGCGGGCCATCTTCATTAAAAACTTTTTTGATAAATTGCGCTACCCGCTTTTTGTACATTTCGGGATTTGCAATAAAGGCTTCGCCGTGGCCGGCGCCGGGGACCGTGTAGTATTCCTTGCGCTCCGGGCCCGGCAGGGGGCTGGCGTCAAAGAGGGTCTTCGCCATGGAAAAGGGAACAAAATTATCTTCCTCGCCGTGAATGACAAGCAGCGGAAGATGGGACTTGCGGAGCTGGTTCACGCTGGAAACTTCCTCAAAACTATAGCCGGCTTTGCGGCGGCAGACGCGGCTTGCGGCCTTAAGGAGGCTGCTGCTTGCAAAGCGGAAACGCGCCTTCATCTGATGGCGCAGCTCTTCTTCCATCGAAGTGTAGCCGCAGTCATCGATAACCGCCCTGAGTTCCGGGGGAAGCGGCGACTCCCCGGCGGCCATCATCACCGTGGCCCCGCCCATGGAAAGCCCGTGGAGCACAATCCGCGAGCCCGGCCGGCGTTCCCTTACCCAGTCAGCCCAGCGGAGATAATCCAGCCGGTCAAGCCAGCCGAAACCTGAATAGAGGCCTTCGGAAGCGCCGTGGGAGCGGGAGTGGGGCATAAGGACATTAAAGCCGAAATCTTCGTGATAGAACCGGCCAAAGGCGCTGAGCTGTTTTCCGTTTCCGGCATAACCCTGGGCCAGAATCACCGTATCGGCGTTTTTCCCCTTGGCGGCGGCAAAATAGGCCCGCAGTTTCAGGCCGTCATGGGAGCTGATCTCCGCTATTTCCCGGTTCACCGTGTCTATCCAGGGGATCTTTTCCCCCGGAGCAAGCAGCGGGTCAGGAACAAGAAACGGGTCGGAAAGCGGCGCGGAACCCTGGGCGGGAACAGAAGCCCCCGCGCCGGTCCGCAGATCCCCGGCCAGGAAGATTCCCGCGTCAGGATCTTTGCGTTTTAGAAGATAATTAAAAGCGTATACGGGCAGCAGTACCTTCCAGATAAAAACCAAAAGGAAAAAAATTACCGCGGCGCCCGCAAGGGCCAGTTTAAGAGTCATAGCCGTTCCTGTAAAGATTATATCACCCATGAAAAAATAAAAGTAGGGGGCAAATAGCGGGAAACAGGGCAGAAATGTCTGTTTTCTCGATTTTTTGGGTATTTGGGCGCATTTCCGGCGCTTTGCGCCGG
>JAIRYB010000171.1 GCA_031267955.1 Spirochaetaceae bacterium
GGTTCTAATTTTAACACTGATGGGAAGATCGGACTTGTACAGCTTAACCATGGGCTTTAGTTTTCCTTTGCCGTTCCAGTTCACGGAAAGAATAGATCATCTCTGAAGCGGCGGCCGGGGGAATCTGCTTCAGGTAGACGATGTTTTCAACAAGCTCGTCGTTTTCTTCCGGTGTACGGTTTTCCTTTGCCGCCAATATTTTATAGCGTTCAAACTGGTTCTTTATTCTTTCGGAATACATATCCAGATTAAAATAATACTCTACGATTCCTTCATAGGAATAGGCGCTCAAATCTTCAAGGCGCTGTTGATTCTCTAAATCATAGATCACCGCGTCTTTAACGGAACTTATTACAAAAGGAGAATGGGTGCTTACGATAAATTGGATTCCGGGGAACATGCCGGTCAGGAATGGAAGAACCTTTTTTTGCAATTCAATATGCAGATGGGTCTCAATTTCGTCTATTAACACAATGCCCGGCATATCATAGGCAATGCTTGCCTTGCTTTCCATACGCATCATCAATTCCATGACAATTTTGAGAAGGGCGGAATAGCCGTCAGCCATTTCATTTAAGCCGAAGGGTTCACGGTTCGGCATAATAATTTTGAAATTAAGTTCTTTGGGCAGATGTTTAAGTTCCAGGCCGGGACAATCATAAATCGTACGTAAAACATCCAGAAAACGATCAAACCACCTTTGTATGCGTTCCGTCTCTGCTTTATTATTTTCTGTTTTGGCAACCATTTTTTGATAATTTAAATATACCATGTACTGTACAAAATCACCGCTTGCGTCTGTATCAATGTCAAAATGTTCTTCTAAATTGATTATTTCAATAGCCTGCGGCGGATAAACATCCAGTTCGCGCCTTGAAGGAATGTGAAGAACAGGTGTATGCTGTAGTTCCGATCCGCCGTTTGTGTTAAAATAAAGAGAGATTTCTTTCTGATTTACAGTCTTGCCGGGGGTCCGCAAATTTCTGATACATTCCCGCAGGGCGTCCAGTACGCTTGTTTTCCCGCTGCCATTCCTGCCGGTTATTATAAGGTGTTTCCGTTCGTTTTCCGACAGCAGAATCGTTAAATCCGATAGATGGCGTAATTTATTTATCAGGATTTTGGTGATAAATACATCACGCATGATCATATCTCCTTATCCCTGCTGAAATCGCAATGGCAGCGGCGCCTGATAGATTTTTTGAAAGCCCGATCCAACGCCGGCACAGCGCAGCCCTTTTTTCCGGAAAGGGCTAAAGAGGCATCCTCTCCGGACGGAAGCGTGTCCCTGGCAGACTGCGGTTTGCCGCGCTTATGCTAAACGCCGAGTTCCATATAGCTTACGCGCTGGGCAAGGCCGTCGATGTTTATTTCAAATACAATGCTTCCGTCGGGCTTGACAAATTTCTCGCAGCTTACTTCCTTGCCCCGGCAGAATTCCCCGACCGCCCTGTCCACATCGTCGGTTTCTACCTCCCGGATATCGACATCGCGCATCTGGGAATTGTTACAGTTGTTGAATATCTCCCTGATCCTTTCGTAGCGCTTAACGGTACCGGGTTTATCCTGGACTGTAGCGGGGGCCGCGCTGATAGTAATGGTATTTTTTATCAGGTCCACCCCCCTGAGCGTCCCGCTCACGCTGACTTCGTTACCCATAAGGTCTGTAAGCGTAATCGTGTTTCCGGTAACGGAAAGGCCCGCGACATACTCGCAGAGCATCTTCTTTTCCCCGAAAGAATCCAGTTCCCAAGCTGTGGAAAGGCACATGACCCGCCTCCTTTTGCAAGGGCCAGGGCTTTCGCGAGCTTCCCGGTCCCGGTTTCAAAATCCCTGACCGCGTCTTCAAGCAGGGCGGCGGCGGCGTCCTGCCCGGCGTGATGGAGCAGGTGGGCGATATAGCCCACTTCTTCGGCGTGCTGGCCGTTGTGCTCAGCCATGTACTCCAGAAAGGCGCTTATTTTGGCCATATCCGGCGCGCCGCCGTGATCGTGATCGCCGTGTTCATGATCATGCCCGTGATCGTGGCCGCAATGCCCGTGTTCATGATCGTGCCCGTGATCATGGCCGCAATGTTCGTGGGAATGATCGTGTCCTTCGTGCAGTTCTTTCATGGCGTTGCCTCCTGTAAAAAAGCCGGCTGTCCGGAAATTTCCGGCGGGGGGGTAGGCCGGGACCTTGGCCCGGCCGTAGGGGGGCCGGACGGCGGCCTGTTTTACGGCGCCCGCCCTCCGGTAACAGGCCCCCCTTATTATACCTTTAGTATAATAGATTAAATTGCCGCCTACAATTCCAGATAAGAGTCCGCGTAGAGGCTGTGGTTCATGATGATGTCCGAGGACTTTACCGCTTCCATAAGCCGGGAATCGCAGGGATTGACAATGGCCGAGCTAAGCCCCTGGTTGATCGCCATGGCGATCATTGTCGAATCCATGATGGGCCTGATATGCTTGGGCATCATATTGGAAACATTGGAAAGGCCGCCCGTGGAATTAAAGCCCATGTCGGAAAGCTGTTTGATAAAGTCCAGCACGTCCTTCTGCTTGTCCTGCATCCCCTTGATGACCAGGAACAGCGGATCGAACCAGAGGTCCTCGGCTTCCATGCCCTGGCCCATGCCGCGCTCCAGCATTTCCTGGCAGTAGGCCATGCGCTCGTCGTTGTCCGAGGGGACCCCTTCTTTGGAACAGAGGGCGATGACGATGGCTTCGTTGGCCGCGGCGAGGTCGATATAGCCGATACGGTCCCCGGCGTCCGCGGAATTTACAATGGGCTTGCCTTTGGCGCGGTTGTACACCGAAATACCGGCCTCAATCGCCTTTTTGTTCGCCGTGTCCAGGCACAGCGGCACATTGTCAAAGTTGTCCTGCAAGAGCTTTACCGCCCATTTCATCAGGCCCTCGCCGGTCTTCTCGGCCGGGCCGATGTTCACGTCAAGGTACGCCGCCCCGGCGTCAAGCTGCTCTTTGGCCCTTTTTAGGATAGGTTCCGGGTCCTTGGTTTCCATTGCCGCCCGGATCACCGGCGAAATACAGTGAATTCGTTCACCGATTACGATAAATTTACCTGCCATTTAATCCTCCAAAAAAATAATTCTTTTCTTTGCTCGATACGATTCTGAATTTGGGCGCTGCCGCCGGCATCCGTGCCGGCGCGGGCCTATACCTTTAGTTCTTTCAGGAACTTTACCGCGCCTACCGCCTCGTTGGGCGCGACGATGATCTTCCAGCCCGGGAGATTCTCCTCCAACTCGCCTTTAAGGACCGCGACCTTTCCGGGAATGACCAGATTCCTGTTCTTTATCTTGCCCTCGATGTCCTTTTCCTTGATAAACCGGGCGACTGAACTGGCGGACAGTTTCCCGGCGGCCCAGGCGGTAAGCACCGAATAACCGCCCGCGTCGGAGATGAGCAGGTTTACCGGCACGCCGGACCGTTCCAGCTCGCCTGAAACTATGAAGTAGGTAAGGGCGAAGTCTACGGTGGTAGCGCAGATGGCGTTTTCGTCGGCCCCGTTGATGGGATAGACGCCGGGTTCCACCTTCATGGGTTTCTGGGGATCCGTGTAGATGTTCTGCCTGAGCCCGTAGAGGGGCAGGGCCTGGGAGTAGCTTAGATCTTCCAGCAGGATGATAGAACCGTACTTCATGGTGAAAAGCGCGGCAAGGGCCGTCTGGAGTTCGTGGTCGCCCTTGGCAACCCTGTACAGATTGACGATGACGGGGTAGCCGGAACTCCGGTCCCCGTCCTTGAGGGCCGCCCGCCTTATCTGGACCGCCCTGGCAAAAACCTCTTTGGCGGAAGAAGCGCCCACGTCGATAACGAGGTTTTTGTTCCCCGCGGCTTCCAGCGCGGCGACCGTGTCGTGGATGCTGTCCAGGCTCGGCCCGGTAACGCCCAGGGTTACGCCGGCTTCCGCGGCAAGTTTGTTGAAAGCCGCGTAATTTTTTTCATTAGCCCCGTTGAGTATGGGCTTGTCGGCCTTGACAATGTCCAGGGCCGCTTTGGCGGCGTCCTCGTCATCCACTTCCAGGATAAGGGTGCGTTTTGCCGCCTGGGCCTTTTTTACCGTTTCCAGAAACGCGGCCTTGTCGCCCTGGTACAGCACGTTGAGGAATTCCACGGACATGCGCTCGCCGATACGCTCGTAGTCGATCTTCTGCAAATTGGGAAGTTTTTTGTCTATACATTCCGCGCAGACAACCACGCCGTAAAAGCACTTTGACACAAAGGTCTTTTCGTGCCTGAAAAGCACCGTTTCGCCCCCAAGGCCATGCTCGTTCGCGCCGGCCCCGACTTTAAGGCTCTTCATGGGCGGCTCCGTGGCCTCGCCCAGGGTCTTAAGCGCCTCGGGGCTCATGTGGGGGCATTTCTCCAGGGCGACGGTGCCCTGGGCTACTTTCATGGCAAAGGCCATACAGGTGGGGTTGCCGCAGTCCTTGCAGTTCGTCTTCGGTGTCAGTTTGAATATATCCAATCCTTTTAAAGCCATTTTCGCCCTCCTTAAATAATTTCCGCAATAAGTTTTGTAATGGCCTTTACCGAAGCCGGATGGCGCAGGATAACTGCGTCTGATCCGGCCGCCAGGACAGCCGCCGCGGTCGCCACTTCCATGTCAATGCCCCGCTGCTCTACCGGGCCCCATTCGGGGAAATCCTCTTCGGAAACCAGCGCTTCCTTTACCGCCCAGGCTTCGGAGCCGACCGGGGTTACAATGGGGAACTGGAGGGCCGTATCGTTCTGGGCCAGGGCCGCGGCCTTGACCCGCTCCATGGTGGAGGCCACGTACTCAAAGCCGTAGCCGGCCGCCGCCGAGCCTACGTTCATCACCACGTTCGGCGTGGTAACGCCCGCCTGGGAGATAAGCACGTTAAGCTGTTTGGCAAGGTTGATATCGACCGCCGATTCCGCGCCGATATTCTGCTTGTACGCCAGCACCGCCGCCACCGCAATAGCCTTGTGGTTTTCTTCCTTGGCGGACAGCAGCAGCACATTCCTGCCTTCCAGGGCCTCCGCGATCTTTTCAAATAAAGCCTTGTCCTTCTCGACATTCTTGCTGCCCTGGATTACCAGGGGCAGGGTCGCGGCGGCCGCGGCTTCCCTGCACAGGGCGACGCAGTCCTCCACCGGTTTGTCGGCGCCGTTGGGGTCGGCGCTTTCAAGGGAAAGGCTGACAAAGGCGGCCCCGGATTTTTCACAGGCGCGCCTGACCTGGTCGGCGGCGGTTTCCGCCCCGGCGTAAAATTCGGCGATTCCCGGAAGGTCCCTGTCCGGCCCCAGATCGGAAACCTCAATCCCCACCCTGGGGGGATTCCTGATAGGCGCGTCAAAACCGTACAGGGGGAGCACATTCGCGCCTCCCAGGGTTACGGCGGCCTCCCCCGTACCAATCACCACCTCTTTTATGGAGGCGTTGAACTTCTGCGGAATGCTTTTAAACGGCATACAAACTCTCCTTAATCAAAATTAAATGCAATTCGGGGCGGCCCCAAAATACTGTTTTGAAACCGCCTTTATTTGAAACGATCTTCATTCGAAAGTCTGGTTTGATACCCCCAGCTTGCTGCGCGGAGGCTCATTGTTCAGCCTATCGAGCGGGCCTACCCTCCGGGCCTTACATCAGCGGTTCCAGGGCAAGTACCGGGTGGCCCTTTTCAGAAAGATGGTTCATCAAACTTTCGGCATCCTCGGTAACCGTCTCATCCCCGATCATGGATACAAAATCGTCGATCCCGTAGAGTTCCCGGGCGGACTTGTTGAGCTTGGACCCCACAAAGTCCTTGAGCGCCTTGGGCATCCACACGATACGCGCGGGGCCGCCCTCGGCAGCCATGAACTTCTTGGAAGAGATGAACTGCTTGCCGTGGCCCATAAAGCCCGGGGTCTGGACGCCGCCGCCGGTCATGGAGGCCATTTCGGAGAATGTCATTCCCAGGGGGGTCATGCCTGAATGTTCCCGGTTGACGATCACAACGCCGTTGGAAAAAGGCTCGATGCCGCAAATACACTCGAAACAGCCGCAGCTTGTCATGGGGTCCTGCATGATGGAATAGAGCGTCACCTGCTGCAAGGAGCCGTGGGATGCCTGGTTCA
Organism: Spirochaetaceae bacterium; assembly: GCA_031267955.1. Lineage (GTDB taxonomy): Bacteria > Spirochaetota > Spirochaetia > Treponematales > Breznakiellaceae > JAIRRR01. The sequence continues at coordinate 6,093 of JAIRYB010000171.1, forward strand.
CCGCTTCGTTTACATCTTCCCATATTCCGAGCCTGTCGTCTACCACCCGCTCCTTGGTTACGATTTTGCAGGGGCCGTTGGGATCAAGCTCGTTGGTGGCCTTGGCGTCCAGCCAGGAAACAGCCCCGCAGAGGCCGAGCCGTTCCGGGGTGACTACGCAGACATGGGAGGGCGAGAAGGACTGGCAGAGTATGCAGTTGTAGAATACCTCCACGCTTTCATCCGTAAGGGTCTGGAGCCGGGCGTCCCGTTTTTCATAGGCGGCCAGGGCCTGGGCCTTAAGCTCTTTGAGTTTTTCCGGATCGGTGATTATCTTCACCTGGCATTTGTCGATAACCTTTTCGTACTCGCTTTTCATCTTGGCGTAAAGCACCTCGCCGAAATGTTTCGCCCGGAAACCCGCGGCAAAGGCGTTCCTGCTTACCCGCACCCGGATAAGGTCCCTCTGGCCGGTGTGCATCACCCCTTCCATAAAGTTGACGAAGTGGTGGATTCTCCTTTCGAATACCGGCTCGAAATCGCTCTGCATGCTCTTGCCGCCGACTTCCACGATCATCGCCATGGGGAAACGGCTTCCCGCTTCAACCGTGTCGATGTCCGGGCCGATAAGCTCGATCCGATGGTCCTCGATTTCCGAAAGGTCAAGGGTGCGAACCCATTCGAAACAGTCCATCTTGGTGGCGTCTATATCGACCTGGGTGTCGGGCCTGCGTACAATCTCGCCCTCAAAGGCCGAGGAGAACGCCACAGGGATGTCGATCTTTGTCACCTTGATCTTGATGTCCCTGGCTTCCAGGGAAGTTTCGATAAAGTCCTTGGTATCGGTCTGGATTATCAGGCTCTTGGGGACCGCCCACATATCATTCGTGTCGTTGGTAATAACCGGGAAGCCCATGGCAATGGCGCCGCCGCCGCAGCCGACCACGATATCCGCTACCGGCGCGAACGCGTTTACAAAGGCCCGGATGCGGTGGAAAGTGTAGTGGTCAAACGCCTCCCGGTCCCCGGGCTGGACGTTCCCGAAGATCATTGCCGCGCGGTTTACCACGGAGATGATGTGGGCCACAGACCAGATGTCCGGCCCCACAGGCACCACGCGCACGGAAAAGCTCATGTTGACATTCATCCGTTTCGCCTGGTCGATGATCCCCCCGATGAGGAATACAAAGATGGCACGGCTCTGGTAGCCCTTGATAAGTTCCGCGGCCTCTTCGTCGGAAGGCGCGGGGCCGATGATGACCACAAAGCCCGGTATGTCGCCGGTGACCAGGGGCACCCCCAACTCGCGCACTTCGGCATCGCTCATGTGGCCCCAGTACTCGCGCCCGTCGCCTTCGCCGTAGGGGGCGGGGCTTTTGGCGTACTTGCAGGCTTCGATTACTTCGGCGGCCATTACGGTGCCGAAACCGGAGTTAAACACGTCGCCCAGCCGGTTCCCGTGGGGCATCCAGGCCTTTATTTCGGGAAAACACGCCTTGAGTTCGCCCAGGGTCGTCACCTTTTTCGCGAGGTATGCCAGGTGGTTGGCCAGGAAGTAGGCCGTGTTCGGCATGGCAAGGGGGGCGGATTCGCCAAGTTCCGCCACCGTCTCGTTCAGTGTTTTTTCGGCGACAGCGTACATTTCATCAACGCCGTCGTATACACGGTTAAAAAGCAGTTTCATGGATTCATTCCTTATTTGTTAGAGGTTTGGTTTCTATGGAAGAATCAATTTTTTCCTTGATTCTCCTGATCTCGTCTTTTGCCGCCGCGCTTGTGTCGAAGGGGGAGATCCCCCGCCGGTCCGCGTCCGCGACATCGTCGCTGTAACTGACGGCGCCGAAAAAGTCCCCCGCCGGGATTCTTTCCCGGAGGAACGCTTCGTCTTCAGGACTCCGCACCTTGTTCGCCACCACGTTTACTCGCTTTACCCCCAGATCCGCGGCAAGCTCCTTTACCTTATGGTAGGTCTGGATGCTCCGCGCGCCCGGTTCAATTACTACGATAAATTCGTCCACCATGCCCGCGGTCCCGCGGCCCAGGTGTTCAAGCCCGGCCTCCATGTCCATGACCACTACCTCGTCCCGTCCCAGGACCAGGTGCGAGATAACCCGCTTGACCATGACATGTTCCGGGCATACGCAGCCCGAACCGCCTGTTTCGACGGTCCCCATTATCAGGAGTTTTACCCCGTTCTTCTCCCGGGCGAAACGATCCGGAATATCGTCTACCCGGGGGTTGATCTTGAAGAATTTCCCCAGGCCGCCGGAATCCGAACCGGTACGTTCGGCGATCAGATCCTTCATCCTTGAGATAGGGGTAATGCCGGCAAGCTCCTCCTCGGAGAAGCCCAGGGCCAGGCCAAGGTTCGCGTCGGGGTCCACGTCCACCGCGAGGACCGGCCTGCCCTCGGCCGCGTAAAGCCGGGCAAGCATTGCCGCCAGGGTGGTCTTGCCGACCCCGCCCTTTCCCGTAATAGCGATTTTCATGGGGCGCCGTTTTCCCTATATGCCCAGGGCGGTACGTTTCGCCTCGATGCCGTCGATGATGGCCCGGACCAGTTCGTGGGGGTCTTTGTTGATGATGTAGCCGGCGCCGGTGATCTTCTTCGTACCTTCGGTGATCAGCTCCATCATCTGGGAACTGCCCTTAACCTGGGGCTCTATCCCCAGGTACACGTCGATGCCCGTGGATACTACATAATTGGCGATGGATACCGCCTTTTCGCTCATCCATTCCGGGGCGCAGCCGACAACAGGTATCTGGGTGGTATCCACCCCCCAGTCCCTGGCGATACCGTTCACGAGGAGCAGTATCCGGCTTATATCAATACAGGCGCCCATGTGGAGGATGGGCGGAATGCCCAGCAGCTCGCAGACCCGCCTGAGGCCCGCGCCGCAGAGGTACTTGGCCTCTCGGTCAAGAAGCCCCGCCTTGGTGGCGACCTGGGCCGCGCAGCCCGTGGCGACAATGAGGATATCGTTCCTGAGAAGCTCCTTCATGATCTCAAAGTGGGAATAGTCCGGCCTGACCCTGGGGTTGTTGCAGCCGACAATGCCGACCGCGCCCCGCAGTACCCCGGCTTTTATGGCGTCCACCGCGGGCCGGTAAGAGCCGAGCTCGTCTACATGGCTGTTTGTTATACCGTCCAGGTGCTTGATTATCTGCTCGCAGGGATAGCCCACCGTGGCCATCTGTTTGGACCCGGGGATGAACACCTTGTCGGCTTTCCGGTTCTGGTAGTTATCAACCGCCATTTTGATCAGGTCCTTGGCCTGTTCAAAAGCTGTTTCGGTCTTGAACTCGACGTAAATAGAACCGGGGATTCTGGCTATGGGCGAACTGGTGACAAATTTAGTATGGAAACATTCGCTTAAAGATGCCAGGGCCGGGAAGATACACTGCACGTCCACGCACATCATCTCGACCGCGCCGGTGAGGATCGCGTTTTCCTGCTGGAGGAAGTTTCCGGCCATGCGGACCCCGTGCCTCATGGCGACCTCGTTGGCTGTACAGCAAAGGCCCACGATATTGATGCCCTTGGCGCCCTTGCTCCGGGCGTAGTCCTGGAGTTCCTTAAGCTCCGCGGCGGTAACCACCATTTCGGAGAAAGCCGGATCGTGGCCGTGGACTACCACATTCACCATCTCTTTTTCAAGAACGCCCAGATTGCCCTCGGTATTTCTGACCGTCGGCGTGCCGAAAAGTATGTCCGTAATCTCGGTACCCAGCATGGAGCCGCCCCAGCCGTTGGAAAGGGCTGTCCGCAGCCCCTGGCGTATCAGGACTTCCGCATCGGCAGTGTTCCCCATGTGGGTCATGTGCATGGAAGTGGCGATTTCCCGGTCAATGGCCCGCGGCTCGATGCCGTTCTCGCGCCAGGTTTTCTGAAGTTTCGGATTCGCCCTTTTGATAAAACGCTGGGTCCCGAAAGCTTTGCCGAATTCGGCAAGCCCCAGCTCGGCGACCTCGTGGGCGATGTCGTAGATGTCCCGGCCCTCGGTTTCCACATCCCATTCCCTGGCAAGGGCAATAAGTTTTGCCTCGTCGCGGACTTTGTAGTTGCCGTCCGCGCCCGCCGAATGAAGCACGTGGAGAATTTCCCGGGCGTGGTCCGAGTGGGCGCTGGTTCCCGCCGCGATTGTGCGCAGGTAGTTCCGGCCCGCGATCGCGTGGGCGTCCGCTCCGCATATCCCCCGGGGGGACTTTGCCGTAATCCGGCAGGGACCCATGGAGCAGTTCTTGCAGCAGATCCCGTCTTCCCCAAATTTGCAGTGGGGAGTCTGGGCCTTGGCCCGGTCCTCCCAGGTTTCCGCGCAGACGGCGCAGGCCTGCTCGCGGAGCTTCGCGGTATCGGCCTCCATTTGCTCAATAGTGGTAAGCTGATCTAGTGTTTTCAATTTACACCCCTCTGTATATTTATTTTTCCGCGGCTTTCAGGCCGCGCCTCTGAGTCAGACAAAACACCAACCCTCGCCGGATACAACATCAAAATCAGTATATCGTACTATTTTTATTTAAAGAATACAACCGATAGTCGAATTTTTCACGGTAATTTTTCCTACAAAATGTATGATAATTTCCTTTTCATCTTAATCTTAGCGGTCTGCGCCATCTTTGAGGTCCTATGTTAAAAATCTTCCGAATTTGGTGACTGACACCAAATTAGTGAACTAACTGCTAATTGACATGGGGAAGGGCAGGACGGCGTCGATGGAGGATCTTCCGGCCAGCGCCATGATGAGGCGGTCGAGGCCCATCGCCACGCCCGAACATTCGGGGAAGGGCTGTTTTCCCGGCCCGGGGGCGAACAGTTTCCAGTATCCGCCGTCGATCCGGTGGGGGGCCAGGGCGGTTTTGTTTTTCGCCTTTCCCTCCTCCTCAAAGTAATTTCTCACTGTTTCCGGGCGGGTTTCCTCCGAATAGCAGTTGGCCAGTTCGACGCCGCGCCCGTAGATTTCCCAGCGCTCGACGGTTTTCCCGTCCCGGCCGGGCTTCGCGAGGCAGGGCACGAACGCCGGATAATCGAGCAGCGCGGTAACGGCGTCTTTCGGCAGCCGGGGTTCCACCGCGTGGATAAAGATGAGATCGTAAATTGTTTGGGTATCAAGGCCGTCCGGTATCTCAAGCCCCAGCCGCCGCGCCTCCTCCCCCAGACTCCCCGCCTCCGCCGCGCCGAAAAGGTCTACCCCGGCAAATTCCCGGAACGCGTCTTCCACGCTGAGACGCAGGAAGCCCCCGCCCTGTTTTCCGCCGGGATCTTTGTTTTCCGGGAACAGCGTATTTTCCGGGAAAAGGGCCTGCCGGAGCTCGCCGAAAAGTTCTTCCGTAAGTTTTAGCGAGTCAAGGTAATCGAAGCCCACGGTGTAGTATTCCAGCATCGTGAATTCCGGGCTGTGCAGGAACCCTGCTGATTCCCCGTTCCTGAAACACCGGCATATCTGGTACACGCTTTTCCTGTGTTTCGCGATAAGTTTCTTCATCCAGATTTCGGGCGAGGGTACGAGCCAGTACGGCCTGGGCCGCTTTCCGCCCGGTACCAGGTACTCTGTCCTGAAAACTTCGAGGCATGTTTCGGGGATAAGGTCCGGCGCGAGCACGGGGGTGTCAACTTCGAGAAAACCCCTCCTGTCAAAAAAGGATCGTATCTGCCGGAAAACAGCGGCCCGCAGTTCGAGAAATTCAAGATCCAAGCTGAAGCACCGCCTCTTTCCATTTTTTGCCGCGGTCAAACTCGTTGAGGAACATCCCGAACGAGGCGCACCCCGGCGACAGCAGCACTACGCTGCCAGGCAGGGCCTGTTCCGCGGCCGCGCGGGCCGCAGTATCCGGGCTGTCAAAGGGCCCCAGGCAGGCCAGGCCGGCGGATTCGAGAAGGGGGCGCAGTTTTTCGCTGCCCGAGCCGGCCAGAAGGACGACCGCGGCAAGGCGGCTACGCGCCTGGTACGCCGCCCTGGCCAGGGGGGAAAAGTCCAGGTTCTTGTCCGTGCCGCCCGTGACCAGCACTATACGGCAGCCGAAGGAATCTATCGCGGCGGCGGCGGCCTCGGGAATGGTGGCGGCGCTGTCATTGTAATAACGGGCCCCTTCCCTTTCGTGGAAAAATTCCAGGCGGTGTTCCACGCCCGGAAAATTCCCCAGGCTTGACGAGATAAAATCGCTGTCAAGCCCCAGGTCCAGAAGGATCGCCGCCGCGCCCAGAAGGTTCTTCTTCTGGTGGTAGCCCGGGACGAGAACTGTTTCCGGAACCACCCTGAGTACCCTGCCCGAGACGGCAGCCGTGCCGCCCGCGTTTTCCCAGGGCCGGGCGTAACCGGCTTCCCCGGGGCCGGAAATCCAGGCCCCGGCAAGGGAGGCAGGCAGAGGCCGTTCCGCGCAGAGCAGGGGGCGGGCCGGGGTTTCTGCGAGGAAAGACCGGCCCCAATCGCCGTCCCAGGCCGCGGTTACCGAAGCGCGGTCCTGGTTGCGGTAGATAAGGCGCTTGTCGGCCACATAGCTTTCCATGGAGGGGTAGCGATCCTGGTGGTCGCTCATAATGGCGGTGATCAGGGCCGCGCGGGGCCTGAGGAGGGGCCGGTCCTTAAGGTCTCCGAGCTGCCAGCTTGAAAGTTCCAGCACTACATCGTCCGCGGGGCCCAGCCTGTCGAGAAAACCCAGGGGGGAGGCCGTGATATTCCCGCCGAGAAAAGCGCCGCCCGGCAGGATGCCTTTTTCCCGGGCTTCCCGCAGCGCCCGGTAAAGGGCGGAGGCGCTCTGGCTCTTCCCCTTGGAGCCGGTCACCGCGATAATCCGGGCGGGATTATCCGCCAGAAAGATGGAAATATCAGTCTCGACTCGCCCGGCAAGGAGGAGGTAGGGGGAATCGGGCCTGACGCCCGGATTCTTCACCACCATGTCCGCGCCCCTGAAATCCGCCTCCTCATGGCGGCCCAGGACATAACGTATCCGGTAATTGTTCCCGGCTTCCAGTTTTTCAATGGAAGGGGCGAGGGTCTTTTCGTCGCGCAGATCGGTAACGGTAAGCACGGCTCCCTGTTTCGCCAGATAACGCGCGGACTCCAGGCCCCCGCCGTGAAGCCCCAGCCCCATGATTACAACCTTCATGCCCGCGAATGTCTGTCTTGGCATCATACCCGCCGGTTACCGGTCAGCGCCCGAAAGGGCATGCCGGGTAGCGGCACTCGGGGCAGCCGAGGCAGAGACCGCCTATCCCGAAGCCGGCGAAATCTTCCCGGGTAAGGCGCACTCCCGCCGCAATGCGGGGCAGGACTAGGTCGAAGACAGTCGTCCCCTGGTACATGACGCAGCCGGGAAGCCCCGCTATGGGAGTGCCGTCTGCGTAATAGCCCAGGAGGAACATCGCGCCCGGCACAACCGGCGCGCCGTAGCTTATTATTTCCGCGCCCGATTTTTTTATAGCGCCGGGGGTGTTGTCGTCGGGGTCAACACTCATGCCGCCGGTACAGAGGATAAGATCGGGCTTTTCCCGGCGGCCTTCCTCTATGGCGCGCCCTACTTCTTCCACGCCGTCGCCGGTCACAATGTGGCGCTTTAGGCTGATACCGAAAGCGGCCAGTTTTTTTTCCACTACCGGGGTAAAACGATCCTCGATAAGCCCCTTGGCGACTTCGCTCCCGGTAGTGACGACGCAGGCGTTTTGCAGCCTGTAGGGCATCACGCCGAGCAGGGGCGCCGCGCCGTCTGCCCCGGCAATTGCGCAGGCCTCATCAAGGCGGGCCTTTGCTATCACAAGCGGCACGGCCTTGACGGCGGCGATTTTTTCCCCGGCCTTTACCGCGCTGTTGTTGTGGCGGGTTACGATGATAAGATCCCCTAGGGCGTTTATCCGGGTGATACTGTCCGCGTCAAGGCGCAGGAGGCCTTCGTGGCGGGCAAATATCTCTATCTTCCCTTCAACCGGCCCCTTTTTGCCAACGCTGGGGCCGTCGCAAAGGCCGAACAGTATTTCCGCCGCCTCTTCCTCGTGGTACATATCCGCCTGTTTTTCCCAAACGTAAATATGCTCCTTTCCCATGGAGAGGAGCATGGGGATGTCTTCCTTTCGGATAATATGGCCCTTGCGGAACTGGGGGCCCTTCATCTCCCCCGGAACGATTCGGGTCAGATCGTGGCCGAGTACATGGCCCACAGCCTCTTTAAGGGTGAATTTTTTCATTCCGCTCATTTTCTCGCGCACTCCCCGTCCAGACCGGTAAGAATATCCAGGCCGTGGCGCAGTTCAGGTAAAATATATTCAAGGTGTTCCCGCACGGCCCGGGGACTCCCCGGCAGGTTGACGATGAGCGTGGCCCCTCTGATCGCCGCCGCGGCCCTGCTCAGCATGGCCCGCTTTGTGATGGCCATGCTGTAGGCCCTCATCGCCTCGGCTATTCCCGGGACAGGCCGGTCCGCCACAGCCGCCGTGGCCTCGGGCATACGGTCGCGGGGCGAAAAACCCGTCCCGCCCGAAGTCAGGACCAGGTCCGCAATCCCCTTGTCGCAGAGCCGCTTCAGCTCCGCCTCAAGCCCCGCCTGGTCGTCGGGAAGCAGGGCGTAGCTCGTTACCGTATAGCCCCGCTCTTCCGCGAGGGCCCGTATGACAAGGCCGCTTTCGTCTTCCCGCTCGCCCCGGGAGCCCCTGTCGCTCGCGACAATAATTCCCAGCCGGTAGGAACGGGGGCCGGCGTTACCGGACACGGAGTTCGTCTCCCGCGCTGATCGCGCCGCCCCGGACAACCCTGGCAAAAACCCCTTCCCTGGGCATGATGCAGTCCCCCATGGTTTGGAATATGGCGCAGTGCTGGTGGCATTCCTTGCCGATCTGGGTCATCTCCAGGACCACGTCCCCGCAGAGGAACACGGTCCCCACGGGAAGCGAGGAAAAGTCTATACCCTCTACCACCAGGTTCTCCCCGAACGCGCCGTCATCCACGCGGGCGCCCGACGCACGGAAAGCCTCTATTTTTTCGTGGGAAAGCAGGCTTACCTGGCGGTGCCATTTTCCTGCGTGGGCGTCGCCCTGTATGCCGTGATCCGGGACAAACTCGGCCCGCCCCACATTCCGCTTCGCCGTCCCCTTTGCCTCGCTCAGACAAACAGCCAGTACTTTTCCCACTACCCTACCCTCCAATCCGGTACATGCCGTCCTCTATCCGGCAGTATTCCTGCCCAGGCAGCCCGCCGCTTCCCCCGCGCCCCCCTTTTGCAACCGGGCCGGCAAATCTGTGCGATACGGGTTTGCTCGCGGCAAGACGCAGAACGGCGTTTTTTATTTCATCGTCCCCGGCCCCGGAACGGAGCAGGGAACGGAGGTCCGCGCTGATTTCGCTTGCGAGGCAGGCCCGCAGGCGGCCGTCGGCGCCCAGGCGCAGGCGGTTGCATCCGGCGCAGAAAGTTTCGCTTATCGCGCTGATAAAGCCGATCTTTCCGGCGAAACCGGGAACCGCGTAATACACCGCGGGCCCGTTCCCGATGCGGGAATAATCCCGGCGCAGGGGACCGAATTCCCCCTCAAGAACGGCCAATACTTCGGCCATCGGGACGCCTTCCAGGGAAGCGCCCGCGCCCAGGGGCATAAGTTCTATAAAACGCACCGCCCTTACTTCGTCCTTTGCCAGCGCGGCCGTCGCGGCCAGATCCCGCTCGTTAAAGCCGCGGACAGGCACACAGTTCAGCTTGACGGGCAGTCCGGCGGCCAGCGCCCGGCGCATCCCGCCAAGGGCTGCCCCGAGCCTGTCCCGCCGGGCAATACGCGCGAAATTCGCGGCGTCGGGGCTGTTAAGGCTTATGTTCACCCCGTTTAAAAGAAAGCGGGCGTCATCTCCCAGGCAATCCAGAAATTCCGCCAGGAGCAGGCCGTTGGTGGTAAGGGTCAGCTCCTCAAGAAGGGGAATTTCCCGCAGTTCCCGGATAAAATTTTCCAGGCCCCGGCGTACCAGGGGCTCGCCCCCGGTTAGCTTGATCCGGCGTATCCCCAGGGCGCAGAGTATGCGGCAGAGGCGGAGCGATTCCTCGAAACGCAGTATTTCCGCGTGCGGTTTCCAGACGACCCCTTCTTCCGGCATACAGTAGACGCAGCGCAGGTTGCAGCGGTCGGTAAGGGAAAGCCTGAGGTAATCCAGCGCCCTGCCTGAAGGATCAGTTATCATGGCGTCTCCCTGTCATGTTTCCCGCCTGAAATGGCCGCTCCTGCCGCCCGACTTTTCCCAAAGCCGTATATCGCCTATCACCATGGCCCGGTCCAGGGCCTTGCACATATCGTAAATGGTAAGCAGGGCCGCGGATACCCCGGTAAGGGCTTCCATCTCCGCGCCGGTTTTCCCGGACAGTTTTACCGTGCAGACGGCTTCGATTTTGTCCCGGCCCAGGGTAAAATCCACCGCGCAGGAGTCGAAGGAGAGCGGGTGGCAGAGGGGTATGAGGGAGGCTGTCCGTTTCGCGGCCATGATCCCGGCGATCCGCGCCACGCCCAGCACGTCGCCCTTCTTCACCTTCCCGCCCCGTATGGCCGACAGGGTTTCCGCGCTGGCCGTAATGCTTCCCCGGGCCGCCGCGAGCCGTTCCGTCACTTCCTTGGCGGAAACGTCCACCATTATCGCGTTGCCCTTCTCGTCGAAATGGGTAAATTCCCTTTCCATATCATACCCCGCAAAAAATCTACAGGTTCCCGCTGACGCCCAATTGTACTACATTTACTTCCGCCCCGCACGGCAGCGCCCCCGCGCCAGCCTCCAGGTCCACAAGGCAGTTGCAGCCTGAAAGCGAAAAAAGCCTTCCCGAGGAATGGCCTTCGGGGAGGGTTACGGCGGGCAGGCCGTCACCGGCGGATTTGGCAAGGCGGCCCCGCAGGAAACGCCGCGCGCCGCTTTTCCCGCCCGGATAAGGGGTACGCAGGACAGCCTTCGCGCGCGCGGTATTAAGGTCTTCCCTGCGGGAAAGTTTCGCCAGTACGGGGCGCGCCACGAGTTCCATGGTGGCGAGCGCCGCGAAAGGATTCCCGGAAAGGCAGAAGATCCGCCTACCCCGGAGGCGGCCGCAAAGGAAGGCGCTCCCCGGCTTAAAGGCAAGGCGGGACAGCTCCCGCTCAACGCGCAGCCTGTCAAACACCGCGCCCATTATATCTTTATCCCCCACGCTCACCGACCCCACGGTGATGAGGATGTCCAGAGCATCTATCAGGGACGCGATTTCCCCGGCTGCCTCGGCTGGATCGTCACGGAGGGTAAGGGGCGGCCGGCAGGAAAAGCCGTATTCGGCAAGCCGGGCGGCAAGCATAACGCCGTTGCTGTTGTATATTTTGCCCGGCTCAAGGGGCGTATCCGCAGGGGTAAGCTCGTCGCCGATACAGCAAAGGCCGATGGAAAGCGGCCGGTATACCTCCACGCTTCCCCGGCCCATGGCGGCAAGCATACCCAGAGAGGCGAAATCCAGCCGGGACCCTGCTTTTAAGAAAAGCTCGCCCTGTTTAATATCCTCGCCCCGGAAGATATAGTTTTCGTGGCGCGCGACAGGCCGGGAAACCAGGACATCCTCCCCGTCTTCCCGCAGCGCCTCTTTGGGCGCCATGCAGTCGGCGCCTTCCGGCATGGCGGCCCCGGTCATGATGCGCAGGGCCTCTCCCGGCCGCAATGCCCGGCTGTACACCCCGCCGGTGTACAGCGTGCCGGCGATCCGCAGCCGCACCGGGTTTTCCGGGGACGCCCCGAGGGTATCCCCGCTATGCAGGGCAAAGCCGTCCAGCGGGGAACGGTCGAAAGGCGGGCTATCCGTGCCGGCGCGTATTTCCCCGGCGCTTACCAGCCCCAGTGCCCCGGCAAGCGGCCTAAGCTCGGTTTCCGCAACAGGCGCGGTCCGGGAAAGCAGCAGTTCCAGCGCCGCCTCGAGGCTTGCGCGTTCAAGCATGGTCCTCCCCCGTGGGACGGACCGTGAGCCGCCCCGCCCCGTCTTCCCCGATTATCAAGCGGGAAGCAAGAGCCCCCGCCGCTTCTTCAGTAACGGCCCCGTCGTTTTCGGAGCTAATATCCGCCAGATCCGCCACCCGCGCCGCGCTGGGCTTCATAACGCCGTCCCTGTTTTTAAGCATGATAAAGCAGCCGGGCCTAACTTCTTCCCGCAAACTGTTCGACTCCCCCACGACAAGGGAGCCGGGCGGCGCTTTTTCCAAAAAAGCCCGGAACCCCTCCGCGAGAGAGGGCCGGGCCGCCCTGAGCCAGAATACCCGCGCCGCCCCGGCCGCCAGCAGGCGGGCGGTATCCTTTCCGGGCGGCGGGCCGGATTCTTCTTCCAGGATATAGCCCGGGGAAAAGGAACAGGCGCCGCAGCCCGCCTTTCCCCGGTGGCAGACGCCGGCCTTGTCCGCCACGGTCACTTTGAGCGCCGTTATGGGGAAACGCCCCTTCAGGGCGCGGATCAGGGCGCAGGCGGCAACGGTTTTCCCCGCGTTCCGCCCGGAAGACCCGACCAGGACAAGGGCCGGCGCGTCAATCGGTTCTTTTTTCATTAGCCAGTCCTGGCGCGTACAGCATATCGAAGCCATTGAATTCATTCGAGAGGGGTCTAATACCCCGCCCCTCTGGGGCGGCTCAATTCCCACGCCAATAATGACGGGGTAGCAGACCCCAGTATAATAAATTTCCTTGCGAACGACAGATTTTTCGAAGAA
>JAIRYB010000179.1 GCA_031267955.1 Spirochaetaceae bacterium
CGTCCGCTTTACCAACATTGTTGTACCAAATATCTTCGGCTTTTAGTGTTTCCGAGGCTCCGTACTGCTGATCATACAAAAACCGGGTGTGAAGTATTTTACCGACAGCCCCTTCCTGAATCAATTTTCTCGCAAGCAGATTTGCGGGGAAAAAACGGCAATTGAAACCCGCCATGTGTACGAGCCCCGCCGCGTCCGCGGCGGTATACATTTCTTTCGCCTGCCCGCTGTTTATGGCAATCGGTTTTTCACAATAAATGTGCTTGCCTTGCCTGATAGCCTGCATTACCGTTGGATAATGAGTCGGATCCGGGCCCGCGTTATCAAAGACGGTTATTTCCCCATCGGCAAGCATTTCATCGAAGCTGCTGTATGCCTTTTGAAATCCAAAACGTTCCGCACCCTTCTGCGCGGACTCCGGCGTACTGGCACATATACCGGCAAGTTCAATTTCGTAGGTCTTTGGATTAAACATATAAGGTATGCTGTGAAAAGCATGGGAATGGGCTTTTCCCATGAATCCGGCGCCCATAAGCCCTATCCTGATCTTCTTCATAAATATCCTTCTTGGGATAAAATCTTTCCACGTATCCGCCCGCTATTGTTTAATAGTACCATGTTGTTTTTATCTGTCAAGAAATTTTTTCCGGCTTTCATTTTGGAATATGGGGTGCGCCACATAATATCAAACCGGGGATAAGACCTCACCAGAGATAGCCTGGTATCGGCGAGAAATTCACTGGACCTGTCCGGGTACCCGGCACATACCCTGCTGATAATTCCGGCTTTATCCGGGCGGCGCTTGCCCGGGGCCCCTCCCCTTCGCCCCGCTTGCCAGGGCTTCGCGGCAATAACTACAGCCCAGGACATGCACGTGGGAGCGGCCGGGCTTTTCGAACATCCGGGCCACCAGTATCTGATCCACCCGGATAACCGCCCCGCAAACCGGGCAGACCCGCCTGCGGCCCCCGTCCAGGCAGTAAGCGCAGCCCCAGATGTGCATCATCCGGCCCATGCCCGGTACGCCCGGAAAGGCGGCCGACTTGACCCGCTCCCCGGAATTGAGTCTGGCGGAGCAGACCGGGCAGACTCTGGGGTCGCCGGGGCTGCCGTTTTCTATCCGCGAGCCGTCCTTCCTGCGGGTACGGCTGTAACCGTCGCCGCCGTTGTACGTTTCTTCCCTGCCGCCTTTGGGGAAACGGAAAAAAAGGGTATAGCCGAACCAGATAAAAATTACGCCGATGACCGATAAAATCAGTAATTGAAATAATGTATCCATAATAATCCTGTACAGATTGCCAGGCGCCGATCTCCGGGGTATACTTATAGGGCTTTGGCGATTCTTTATATTATCGGCACTCCTATTGGAAATCTGGGAGACATTAGTTACCGGGCCGCGGAAATTCTCAAAACAGCCGATCTGGTGGCCTGCGAGGATACGCGCCGCACGCTTAAGCTCCTGAATCACCTTGGTATCCGGGTAAAGCTCCTCTCCTGCCGGTCGCAGAATGAACAATCCGCGGCCGGAGGGGTGGTTTCCGCCCTGAATGACGGCAAAACCGCGGCCTACGCGAGCGACGCGGGTACGCCGGCCCTTAGCGACCCGGGATCGGTCCTGGTCCGGCGTGTCCTGGAAGCGGGGCACGAAGTTATCCCCATACCGGGGCCTTCCGCGTTTGCGTCCCTGGTCAGCGTCGCCGGAGGGACAGACAAGACGGTGGTTTTCGAGGGTTTTTTGTCGCCCAAAGCGGGACGCCGCCGTTCCCGGCTTGCGGAGCTCCTGGCGATGGACGCGGCGTTTGTACTTTACGAATCGCCTTTCAGGGTGCTTAAGCTTCTGGAAGATCTAGCCGAATTTGATAGAGAACGTTATATTTGCGTGGGCAGGGAGATGACCAAGCTACACGAGGAATACCTTAGGGGCCCGGTTGGAAGAATTCTCGGAATTTTGGCGGAAAAAAACCGGCAAATTGGTGAATTTTCGATATATGTATCTGGCAAGAAATCGAATTAACGTGTAAACTAATGGTAGAGAATTGCCGATAATAGAGGTAGAGGAAATGAGTATGACCATCGACAGGATAGGTTGTCCGGAACCCATTCAACCCGGCAAAAAACCCGGACCGAACAGCCGCGTCAGTCAGACCGAAAAGTCCGATTCCATCAGCTTATCCTCGGAGGCTGTGGAAAAAGCCGAATTTTACCGGGCTTTGGAGTTGGTGGCATCAGTTCCCGATATAAGGGAGGACAGGGTCGCCGAACTGAGGCAGAAGATCAACGACCCGGCGTATATTGAAGAACGGATCGGCGCTACGGCGGATAGAATAATGGATGTCTTTGGGTTTTAAGCGATATTCCAAAGACCGCAAAGGCGGAACCTGAGGGACAACCCGGGTTCCGTTTTTTTTTGCCCGGCCGCCCGCCCGGTTTGGAGGCCTATTGATCCCCGTCAATAAACTTGAAAAATTACCCCGTTCCCAGAAACTGCGGAAGATCGCCAGGATCATCGCCCGGGCGGAACTGCGCCTGGCCGCCGGCGGGACCCTTGCCCCCGAGGAGATCGCCTTTCTTGAAAGCGTCCTGGGCCTCTTGCCCGGCGATCCGGGTTTTTCACAGGCGGCCCTTGCCGCCCTGAATGCCGCGCTGGAACAGCTGCCCGCCGGAAGCCCCCGTTCCCTCAACACGATCCGCCACATCCTCCTGGCCGAAACCGGCCAGGCCCCCGCGGACTGGGATTTTATCGATTACCGGGGCAGGCTGGACGGCGCGAAACGCCGGGTTTTTCCGGGAATGCGGGCCTACCTTGAAGACATACGATCCCCCTTCAATGTCGGGGCCATGTTCCGGACAGCCGAATCTTTCGGCGTGGAAAAGCTCTACCTTTCGCCGCTCTGCGCCGATCCGCTGCACCGGCGCGCATCCAGGACCGCGATGGGCGCCGTGGAACTTGTACCCTGGGAAAGGATTTCCGGAGGCCCGCCCCCCTGCGATTCCGCGTCCCCCGGCAAGGCGCCTGTTGGTTCCGGCGGGGCGGATTTTCCGGACGGGGGGCCTTTTTTTGCCCTGGAAACCGGGGGGATCGGGCCGGAAGACTTTAAATTTCCCCAATCCGCGGTGATGATAGCCGGTTCCGAAGAACTCGGGGTAAGCCCGGAAGCCCTGAAACTGGCGGACAGCTCCCTGGGCCGCCTGAGTAT
>JAIRYB010000218.1 GCA_031267955.1 Spirochaetaceae bacterium
GGCCTTTTTAGGGGCCGGGTTCGGCTGGTTGGGATAGTGCTTTCGCACCAGCCCAACCGCTATCAATATACTCTATTATCGTTTTTTTGTCAAATGTAAAAATTCCCGGTTTTGCGGGCCGTCCTGGAATGGGGAATCGCTAAAAATACAAAAATTCGAAAAATCATACCCTTGAATTTTATGGATGGTTGGAGTATGATGGTACTCTAGCAGCCTGTTGCACTTGTGGATTTTTTGCATATTCATGCAAAAAATCCCGATTATCTATCGGGGCTGCTTTGGCAGTTTGCATGGTATAAAAATTCACTTTTGTGAATTTTTATACGATTTTGCGCTGAAGCGCAACAAACTGCGAGGCCCGGCGGCGAAAAAAATCCGCCGGCGCGGCAGCCCGCTAACTGTTTTGGACATTGTCCAGAAAGCCAAGGTACTTCCTGCGCGAATCTACCAGGGACCGGAGCTCGGCCAGCATGGATCTGTCCACCGCCTCGGCGATAGGAAAGATATAGGCCGCCGTTTCTTCGGTGTAGCGTTTGATAAATTTCGGGTCGTTCACAAAACCAAGGGTGATCATATTGGAAATACGGTCCGCTACTTTAAGGACCTTGGCGTTGACGGAACCTGTTTCCCGGATTCTGGTAAGGAATTCCGGCTTGGTTTCATCAAGGCGCCTGGTCACTTCAAGGACCAGTTCGTACACGGCGTGGCTTTCAAAATCAATGGACAGTATCAGATTGTGGTTGAAGTTGGGGACATCCTCGATAAGGTCGTGGATAATCGACGCCTTAAGCAGGATAGATTCGATATAGCCGTAGTCAAGCAGGATCGCCATGGTGTCAAGCTGGTGGCGGAACATATTGCCCCCGCCTTCCCGGACCTTGCCGATCAGGGCGGTGGCAATCTGCAAATAGGGCGCCAGATGGGTTCCCTTTAAGCGAAGCATCTCTTCAGTAGTCATAGGCCCGTTCCTTGACCTGCCTTTTTACGCTAAATCTTTTATATACGAAGCAAGCTTTTCAGTCCGCTTCCGGCATTCCTCCAGTTTTAAACGTTGTTCGGCTACCAGTTCCGGCGGCGCGTTTCTGATAAAATTTTCATTCGAAAGCTTCCCCTCAAGGGAGGCGGCAAATTTGCTGTCCTTTTCAATTTCCCGGGCGAATCTTTGCTTCAGCGCCGCCAGGTCGGCCGCTTCGCCTATAAAGACAAACGCCTCAAAACCCGAACCTACAAGGCCGATGGATCCCCCGGGCCTTGCAGGGCTTGCAAAGCCGGAAGCAGCGGCCTTGCCGGCGGCCTCTATTTCCAGGTCCCCGATGCCGGCAAGCAGTTTTACAAGCGCCGCGTTGTCCCGCAAAAAAGCCTCCCCGCGCCCCGGCGCAGGCCCGTCCCCGGACGCGGGGCCGCTTCCGGCGCTTACCCGCACCAGGAGGCGCAGCTTTTTTTCCGAGGGGATAGTACACTCGCTGCGCAGGGTTCTTACCATACGTACCAGTTCCCGGATAAAGCCGAAGTCCGCCTCGGCCCCCGCGTCGGTTTCCCGCTGTTCGGGGTATTTCCCGGCGATGAGCAGCCCCGCGCCGCCCTCCCCGGAACAAGCGCCGGTCTTAAGTTCCCCGGAACAAGCGCCGGTTTTAAGTTCCGAAGGCAGCTTGCCGTATATTTCTTCGGTAACAAAGGGAAGCAGCGGGTGGAGGAGGCGCAGGGATTCGGCAAGCACGTCGAGGAGTACCGTAACGGCGCGGTCCTTTTCGGCGTCGTCCCCCCCCTTAAGGGAAAGTTTTGTGGCCTCCACGTACCAGTCGCAGAAATCGTTCCAGAAGAATTCGTAGGCTGCCTGGGCGGCGTCGTTGTAGCGGTAGGAAAGGAAAGCGCCGGTAATGATCCCGGCGGCTTTCCCCAGGCGGGAGTAGATCCACCTGTCGACAGGGAGCAGTTTTGGGCCCTTTACCAGGGCGCGGCCTTCCAGATTCATCAGTATATAACGGCTCGCGTTCCAAACCTTGTTGGCGAACCGGGAGCCCATTTTGACAGAATCCTTGTCTATCAGAATGTCCTGCCCCTGGGCGCACATGAACGCCAGGGTAAACCTGAGGGCGTCCGCGCCGAATTCGTCCACCAGTTCCAGCGGGTCAAGGCCGTTCCCAAGGCTCTTGCTCATCTTGCGGCCCTGCTTGTCCCGGAGCAGCCCGGTAATGTAAATGTCCCGGAACGGCGCCTCGCCGGTAAATTCAAGGCCCGCCATGATCATCCGGGCGACCCAGAAGAAGATAATATCGTAGCCGGTTACCAGCGCTGTAGTCGGGTAAAACGCCGCGAGATCATCGGTTTTGCTGTCCGCCGATTCCCAGCCCAGGGTGCTGAAAGGCCAGAGCCAGCTTGAAAACCAGGTATCAAGCACGTCCGGGTCCTGCGCGATATTCCCCGAGCCGCACGCGGGGCAGGCGGAAAGTTCCGCGCGCGAGACGGAAATTTTGCCGCAGTCCGCGCAGTACCAGGCCGGGATACGGTGGCCCCACCAGAGCTGCCGGCTGACGCACCAGTCCCGGATATTGTTAAGCCAGTGCTGGTAGGTATTCTCCCACTTTTTCGGGTAAAAGATAACTTCCCCGCGCCGCCAGGCGTCCAGGGCCTTTTCCGCCAGGGGCTTCATACGCACGAACCACTGTTCCGAAAGAAAAGGCTCGATCACGGTATGGCAGCGGTAGCAGTGCCCCAGGGAGTGGGTAATATCAACTTCCTTGATGAAAAAAGAACCGGCCTTAAGATCCGCGACAACGGCGTCCCTGGCTTCGGCAATGCCCAGGCCCCGGTACTTTTCCGGCGCTTCGCCGTTGATCCTGCCGTCCGCCGTAAACACGTTTATCACCGGCAGCCCGTGCCGCTTCCCCACTTCCCAGTCGTTGGGATCGTGGGCCGGCGTTATCTTGAGCGCCCCGGTGCCGAATTCGCGGTCAACGTAGCTGTCGGCAATCACCGGGATTTTCCGGCCCGTAAGCGGCAGGAACACTTCCTCTCCGGCCAGGCCGGCGTAACGAGGGTCTTCGGGGTGTACCGCCACCGCCGTATCGCCCAAAAGGGTTTCGGGCCGCGTAGTAGCAATTACAATATCGCCCTTCCCGTCCGCGCGGGGGTAGCGCAAATAGTACATCTTTCCGCTTTTATTCTCGTGCTCAACCTCGTCGTCCGACAGGGCAGTGCCGCAGGAACCGCACCAGTTTACCAGGTAGTTGCCCTTGTAAAGCAGGTCCCGTTCGTAAAGCGTAACGAACACTTCCCGCACCGCCCGGGAAAGCCCCTCGTCGAAGGTAAAGCGCTCCCGGTCCCAGTCAACGCTTGCCCCCATGCGGGCAATCTGTTTTGA
>JAIRYB010000229.1 GCA_031267955.1 Spirochaetaceae bacterium
ATATCGTGGAGTATCGCCGCGTCCAGAAGTTTTTCCCGGTTCAGGAGGTAGCGGTATTCGGGAAGCACCTCGTAGAACAGGCCGACAATGTCGTAAACGTGCTTTGAATGGTTTTTGAATGCGTTGTCCTTGGTGTCGATGGTGTATACAAAGGCCCGGATAGCCTCCAGCACTTTCTCCCGGAGCAGGACTGCGGCATGGGACTGGGCTCTGACTGAAAAGAGGACATAAACGGATGCCAGGAGGGCCGCCAGGGAAAAAAACAAATGGTACAGGACAGCTTTCCGCAAGAACGCGTCTACAACGGCGACGACAAAGGCAAAAATAAAGGCATAGAGAAGCGCGAGATTGACGTAATAGCCCCTGCCCAGCTCTTCGTAGACTTCCTGCCGGTAATACGCCAGCAGCATGTGGTACCTAACGGTGGCCATCACCATCACCGCCCCGCCGACAGCCAAGAAAAGGCAACAGAGAATTGTGATGAGCATGGGTAAGTATACAGCAAACCGGCTTTCAAGTGTAAGCAGGCGCCCGGTACAAAGTGAGGATAAACGAAAACATAGCGATAGGGTAATGGGAGGAACAGTTTGTCCGCCTGATAAATGGAAGATGACGGTGAAAAGAAAGCCGGATGTTTAACCAGCTAAAGGCGGAGATGGTCCGAAACATAGTGCCGGCCCCGCCGGGGAAAACCCTCTACCCCTTTTTCCGCAGGGCGCGCGCCGCCGCGACGGCCTGTTTGTCCCGCGTTAGTACCAGAAGCAATATCCCCGCCGAAGCAAAAATAACGGCGTTTATAGCAAAAGGAACCCCGTAGCTTATAACGCGGCCCCTGCCGGCAAAGGCGGAAAGGAGGCGCGGGGAGAAGAACAGAACCGGGACCGACGCGGCTATCGAAAAGACCGCGAGTTTTACCGTGTAGAGAAGCGCGGACCCCAGGGCTTTGCCGATGGCGATGCTGGGGTTTTTTCGCAGGAAGGCGAGGAGCAGCGCGGTATTGACGGCGCTTGCCAGGGTAAGCGCCAGGGCGACGCCGGACCCCCGCATCGGCCCGACCAGAACGGCGGCCAGCGCCATGTTCACGGCGAAGGAGATGATTCCGGAGATCGTGGGCGATTTTGAATCGCTTTGGGCGTAAAAGGCCGGGGCCAGGATGCGGTTCAGGGCAATAAAGAAAAGGCCGGGCATGTGGAAATAAAACGCCGCGAGGGTCAAGGCTACCGAGCTTTCATCAAAGCTGCGGGACTCAAAGAGAAGGCGGACAAGCGTTTCCCCCTGGGCCAGGGAAAAGAACGTAATGGGAATTGTAATAAGGGCGATTATGTCCATGGCGAAAACTAGGCGTTCGTTGTAGCGCGGCCAGTTCCCGGTTTTGGCGTCCCCGGCAAGGTCCGGCAGCAATACTGTCCCTATCGAAACCGCGAAGACGCCGAGGATAAGTTCCTGGAGGCGGAGGCTGTACTGGAGGCTCGAAACAACCCCTTCCCCGGCGTTGCCCGCCAGGGCGGTGGACACGAGGTCGTTCAATTGATAGGCCGCCATGCCGATGATCGTAGGCCCCACAAGGCGCAGCACTTTTTTTGTCCCCGGATTGCAAACCGCCCGCTTAAGGCCGGTAAAGAAAAAACGGTAGCCTGTTTTGAACACAAAGGGGAACTGTACCGCCGCTTCAAGAAAACCGCCTATAAGTATACCGGCAGCCATGGCCCGCGCCGGGTTTGCCGTGAAGGGCGACAGGGCGTAAGCGCAGATAATCGTAACCAGGTTAAGCAGGATGGGCGCCAGCCCCGAGGGGGCGAAGATATGGACGCTGTTCAGTATGCCCTGGAAAAGGGCCGCTATCGAAATGAACGCGAGGAAGGGAAACATTATTCGTGTTAGCAATACCGTTTCCTCCGGCGCTTCCATGCCGAAGATCGGGATTATGAGCGGGGACGCCAGGATTCCGATACCGACGGCAAGGGACACGAAAAAAGTAAGGAAAGTGAAAATACAGGAGAGAAACTCCCGTATGTTGCCGCTGTTTTTGGCGCCGTCCGTTCCGCTCGCATCGGCGATCAGGTATTCCTTGAAGGTGGGGATAAAGGCTACCGCGATGGAACCTTCGGCAAAGAGGCGGCGGAACAGGTTGGGCAGCATAAAGGCCACCGAGAACGCGTCGGAAAGGGCGCTGGTCCCCAGAAGGCTGGCCTTGGCCATCTCCCGGACCAGCCCCAGGACGCGGGAACCCAGGGTAAGCAGGGAAAGGACGGAACCGTGTTTTACAAGCGAGGAAGGGCCGGATCCGCCGCTCATGCCCCGGCCTTTATGACGGCAAGCAGATCCTGCGGCCGGTTGCTGATGATCCCGGCGCAGCCCTGGCGCAGCATCTGCGCGGCGGCAACGGGATCGTCAATGGTCCAGGGGATCATGGGCCGCTTTTCCCGGACGGCTATCCGCGAAAAATTCGCGGGGCCGGCCAGTTCGCGGGCGGGCTTGACATAGGCGCACCCGGCAATATGCCGGCCGAAGCCCCGGCGCAGAATCCAGGGAACATCTTTGCTTTCGCCGTAGATTACAGCCGTGGGAATATGGGGGGCGGCCCGTTTAAACGCAAGGATACTAAAGGGGTTGAAAGACGAAACAGTGACCGCCGCTTCCACAGCCTTTCCGAAAGCCTTGAGTTTTTCCGCTGCCAGGCGGGGAAGGGGATCGCCGGAGATTTTGCCGCTTTTAAGTTCAATGTCGATGTACAGGGCCGGGGAAAATTCTTCAAGCACTTCTTCAAGAAGCGGCGGGCGCTCGGCGCTGAAAGCCGGATCAAAAAAACTCCCCACATCAATGGCGCGTATTTCCTTTAACGGAAGTTCCTCTATATCAAGGCCGCCCGCATTGGCGCCGGGGGGGGCCGTGCGCAGGAAGTTGTCATCGTGGGCCACAACCAGTTCCCCGGTGGCGCAGACATGGATATCGAGTTCCAGACCGGGGATACCCAGTTCGCGCGCCTTGCGGAAAGCGGCCATGGTGTTTTCCGGCGCCAGGGAGGAACAGCCCCGGTGGGCAAAGAGCAGGGGGCGCGTACGGTCCGGGAGTATGGTCATGAAATTTCGTTCCCTGTTCGATCGGATTGCGCGGCCGTGCGGGGCCAAGGTTTTCACGCTTCCCGGCCGCCGTCCGTAGCGGCAGAATTGCCTGCGGCGGTATCGTCCGCAACCCTGGTATCGCCCGCTGCCGCGCCATCTGCGGCCCTGGCGCCGCCAGGCCCCATTTTGGCTTTAAGGGCTTCCAGGGCGGCGTCGGCGTTCATGCTTTCAAACTGCCCGTCAAGGCCGGGGCCAGCGGGGCCGCCGCCCGCAAGATCCTTGCCCAGGACGATATTCAGTTCCTGTTCCAAAAGGTCCGGATCGACGCTCCGCTCCCGGGCGGCAAGGCCCGGCAGTTGTTTCCGCATCGTTTCTATCCGGGCTTTGATCTCCGCCTCTTCGGCGGAAAGGGAATCAACTTTGCCCTGGATACGATCCTTTTCCCGGCGCGCTTCGCCGGCAAGGTCTTCCGCGCCTTTGTTCCGGGCCAGTTCTTCCCGCTTCCGCCATTTTTCCTTTTCCGCCTCAAGCCCGGCGCGGTTTTTTTCCGCCAGCTTGAGCGCGGTAATAAAATGAAAAATATATTCTTTCGCATCGGCGGGGCTCATCCCCCGCAGATCGTCGATTCCCTGTTCCATAAATACCTCTGCCGCTTGCCGCGGGGCTTTAGTCCCCCGGCCGGATAGCCGCCTCGAAACGGTTCTTCCGGACAGCGGCGTTGTTCGCGGAAGATTGGCCGATCCGGCTTTGTATGTTGTTTATCCGCAGGGAGGGCGCCGGGTGGGTACTGTAAAAGACGCTCCGGGACCTCTCCTGCCTTTGCTGGAACACCCGCAGCAGATCCACAAGGGCGGACGGCTGGTACCCGGCCGCCCTGAGCAGCGACAGCGCGTGAATATCGGCCTCGAATTCCTGCTTCTGGGTGTACCCGTTCGTAAAAAGCGCGTCCGTCATGGCCTGGACAGATTCCCTCAGGGAACTGATCCTTTCCGATACAGGCCGGAGCCGCGCCGCCCTCTGCCTGGACCTCCGCGCCACCTCGTCAAGTTCCAGCATCAGGCTGATATCCTTGTCCGCAAGAAGGGTAATGCTGTGTTCAAGCTGGATATGGGCGATTTCGTGGGCAATAACCGCCGCCAGGGCGTCCTCCGATGGCGCGCAGCCCACAAGCCCCCTGGTAATAAAAATATGCCCGGCCGGGGAAGAGAACGCGTTTATCGCGTTGCTGTCCAAAACCAGTACATGGTACCCGCTGTACATCGCCGGCGCCCTTATCGGAGAATTGATGATCAGGGAGGTACAGATATTGTTGAGATAGTCGCTTAGTTTGCGGTTCTGTTTATAAGGCCGGTAGTGGGAAACAATGTTCGCCGCGACCGCCCGGCCAAGGTAGTAAACATCTTCGGGGGTATAGTCCGCGTTTTCGGCCCTTTTCCCGTCCGCCGCCCCTCCCGGATTGGGAGTATTCCGTCCCTGGGCGGCCGAGGGGATTTGAAGAATGAGCAGGAGAAAAAGGATGCCCGCCGTCCTATGCAGCAGGATACTGGGAACCCTTTGCTTGAACAAACGATCGGCCATGGCAGCTTACCTCCGCAAATTATTCAGGCTCCGGAGAAATTCCGTGCCCGAATTTAAAACAGAAAAAACAGGCGCCCGGCTCTGCCTTTCCGTCAGACTATAATAATTTTATACTAAAAATCGAAATTTTGAAAGAAAGAAGGCTGCCCCCAATCCGCTCCGTCAACGCTAATAGACCGCGAGTATTCCCATAAGCCGGTCCCTGCCGATAGAGCGCAGGAAATTCGCGAGCCGCGGCCCCTGGTCCTTGCCGATCAGCGCCTGGTAGGCGGCGCGGAACAGGGCCTTCCCGTCCAGGCCGTGGGCCTCCCCGACCTTGTAGATCGCCTCGGCGCAGGATTTGTCGTCGGCGAATGTTTCAAGCCGGGCAACCACCTGATCCCGCAGGTCCCGTACAGCCAGGGCCTCGGCGCCGGAAAGCGCCGCCTTTTCCCCGGCTTCCCTGAGCCGGAAGCGGAATTCATCGGGGGCGCATTCCTCCGCCCAGTATTTGGCGCAGACGCAGCGCCGCCT
>JAIRYB010000235.1 GCA_031267955.1 Spirochaetaceae bacterium
TTGCCGATATTTTGGTTGATCGGGATTTGTAACTTCAGTTGCCTGTAAAAAATTGTCCATTGGGGGTAGATCCTGCCTGTTACAATTGGAACGGAGGGGAACCTGACTCCCCTCGTTCAATGAAAAACTGCTAAATCCGGATAAAACCCCGCCTTAGGCGGGGGTTAGTTATGGAGGATATCCCCTTTTTACGGGGTTTTACAGGGGCATGAACCGGACTACGAGGCCTGCCCCGCCCCGGTGAGCCGTTCCGTTATCCTGTAGGCGCTGTCGAAGTTGTTGCTCACGATGCTGGTAAAAAGGGGGGTGTAGTGATTAACCGACACGCGGGGCAGACCGGACCGCCGGATGCGTCCGAATTACGAATTTATCGCGGGCGGAATTACAGGATGCGTTTCTTATTCCACTCGGGGAGCAGGGACCGGGGGCCGTGGAGCAGGGCGCTTGCCAGGGCGCGCGAAGCGGCGGCGAAAACCTGCTCCAGAACAGGCAGATCGGCTTCCTCAAAGTCCGAGAGGACCCAGC
This sequence comes from Spirochaetaceae bacterium, assembly GCA_031267955.1. Classification (GTDB taxonomy): domain Bacteria; phylum Spirochaetota; class Spirochaetia; order Treponematales; family Breznakiellaceae; genus JAIRRR01. The sequence continues at coordinate 526 of JAIRYB010000235.1, forward strand.
CCGCGATATCGCCGTGACGGTCGGGATTGCCGCCCTTGCCCGGCTCACGGTCGTCGGGGCGGCCTATGCCGATACGCAGCCGCCAGAAGTCCGCGGTGCCGAAACTCGCCTTCATGGAACGGAGGCCGTTATGGCCGCCAAGCCCGCCGCCGAATTTAAAACCCGCAACGCCCAGGGGCATTTCAATCTCGTCGTGAACCGCAAGTATCCGGTCAGGGGGGATCTTGAAGAACGAGGCGGCCGCAGCCACCGATTCTCCTGAGAGATTCATAAAAGTTTCGGGAAATATAAAGTGAAAACGCGGGGGAAGATCCTCCGGGTTTCCGGCTGTACTGCTAATAGTATCGGCATTATTATCAGGCGTGTCTTCGGCTGTTTTTAGAAAGGGGAGAAGCCGGTCCCGATCCAGCGCCGCGTAACGGCCCCGGTATTTTTTTTGCGCGTTTAAACAGCCGGCAAAGGGGAGTCTTTCCGCGAAAAGCCAGGGGACATTGTGACGGTTCCGGGCGTACCGGGTCCCGGGATTGCCCAAAAAAGCGATAAGTTCAATCATTTCCTTTGCTTAATCTCTATTCCTGTGATAAAATTACCGTGCTTCAATGGTATTGAGAATATACTAGAAAAACGCCGGTTCATACAATCCGGCGCCGGGGGCGTTTATGGTCGTAAGAAAGTACGAGGGGATAAACTACACCGAATCCTCTCTGCCGGCGGAATGGACTGCCGGGGGAAGGGTTTCGGGGATTCGCCTTGTGTACGCGGCGGACCAGAAGAAAAACGGGGAAACCGCCGGCGCTTTTTCAGGGGGGCGCGGGGGCGAAAGAGGGTCCCCGGGGCTGGTTATCCCGCTCGATCTCTGGTCCTTTGACGAATTGGCCGGACGCGCCGGCATGGACGCGGAAAACCGCGCCGTTTTCGCCTCCGCGGAGGGCCTTGCCCTGCAATGCGGGGGGTGGCTTTCCTGGTCCGCCGGCTGGGAACTCATGAAAGGCGAAACCCTGCCCCGGCGCGTGCTGTTTTTGCCGGCACTGCGCAAGCTTACCAACCGCGAAGGGGACAGCCTGGAGCCGGCGATCCCGGTCCCGCTTGAAGCCGAAATGCCGGCGCTGCCGGTGGAAGGGTGGGAAAGCGGGCATTTTATCATTTACCTGCGCGCGGGCAGCCGCTACCTCTGCGTCGCTTCCAGGGACGGCGGCGCCCTGCCGCCGGTTAGTTTCCGCATTCACCGGGAAGCGCGGGTCATCATAGCCGAGATTTTCTGCCCGGACAAGGCATGGAAGCTGCAGGACACGCTGGCGGAGCTCGTCGTTTTTTCCGCCGAAGGTTATTTTAATTTCAAAGACACACTCCGCCGTTTTTACCGGCAGGAAGATTCATTTAAAAAAATAGAATTTCTGCGGGGAGACGGATGCCGGCATCCCGGCGGCTATGAATCCTGGTACAACCACTATACTTTTGTTAATGAAAACATAATCACGAACGATCTGAACGCGCTGGGAAAAACAGATAATCTTTTAAAGCTCGATTTTCTGGACAGGCAGAGGCCGGTTGTTTTTCAAATCGACGACGGCTGGGAAAAGAACGTGGGGGAATGGGAGGCGAATTCCCTGCGCTTCCCCAACGGCCTTGCCCCGGTAGCGGAAAGAATCGAAGAAGCGGGCTATATCCCCGGCCTCTGGTTCGCCCCTTTCCTTGTAACCCGGAAGTCCCATATTTTTACCGAACGCCCCGGCTGGCTGCTCAGGGACAAGGACAAACGGGAAATAGTCGCCGGATTTAACCCCAATTGGGACGGAGAATTTTACTGCCTTGACCTTTCCCGGAAAGACGTGCTGGATTACCTTGGGAGGATTATTAGCCGGGCCATCGACGAGTGGGGCATCCGTTACCTTAAACTGGATTTCCTTTACGCGGGATTTTTTTCGGGCGCGTTTTCGGGAGGCGGGAGTCCCTACGAACACTACGAGGAAGCCTGCGCCGTCCTTACAGCCCGTGATAAAACCGCGGCCGGCCTGCCGGTAGCATACCTCGGATGCGGCTGCCCCCTGGGCCCTTCGTACCGGCACTTCCCCCTTTCCCGCATCGGGGCGGATACCCGCGAACATTGGGACTGGAAACTGCCCAGGCTGCTTGGGCACACCGGCGGCCCCGGCGCGTACATAAACCTTATGGATACCATAGGCCGATCCTATCTTAACGGCACGGTATATTGCAGCGATCCCGACGTGATCTTCCTGCGTTCAAAAAACTGTTCCCTCAAAGAAAACGAAAAAGAACTTATCGCGCTGGTAAATTTCTGCCTGGGCGGCCAAATCATGCTTTCCGATGATCCGCGCCAGATGTCCCCGGCGGATACAGCCCTGACCCGGCGTTTGATAAAACTTTTCGACATACTTGCCGGGGACGAGTACGGCGCGGTCCGGCTTGACCGTAATGTATTCCGCCTGGAGAGCCGCTCCGGAAAAACCGCCGGACTCATAAACCTGGGGAAGCGCCCCTACCGCCTGGGCAGGGACGAAGACCCCGCGCTTTTTGCCGCCCTTGGCAAAGGCAGATCGCTGACAGGCAGGCGGCCCAAAAGCGGCCCCGGCTGGCTGGGCTTTGCCGCGCATACAATTACGATATG
>JAIRYB010000030.1 GCA_031267955.1 Spirochaetaceae bacterium
TGAAAGAGACGTTCCGCGTTTCAGAAGATTTTATCTTTGCCGATTACCGGGGACTCACGGTAGAGCAGATCACAAACCTCAGAAAGGAACTCCGCTCCAAGGGCGCCACGTTCAAGGTGGTAAAGAACAACTTCGCCCGAATCGCCTTCGAACAGCTTCAGGCTCCCTCCGGCGTGGCGGCATACCTTGTCGGGCCTACGGCTGTGGCGATTTCGCCGAAAGACGCCAACGAGGTGGCGAAGATCCTCTACGCGTTCACCAGGGAAGCCCCGGCGCTCAAAGTCAAGGGCGGCCTTGTGGGCAAAAGCATCTACGATCCCGCGCAGGTCGAGGCTTTCTCAAAACTCCCCGGCAGGCTGGAGCTTATCTCCATGCTCATGTCGGTGATGAACGGCCCGGCCCGCAACCTGGCCGCCGCTCTGAACGATATACCCGCGCGGCTTGTACGCACGGTAAAGGCCGTCGCGGACAAAAAGGCCGAAAGCGGCGCGTAACGGCGGGCGGTGACGGTATGGGAATTTAACCGCGGGCCGCATGGACTCCGCAGGCTCGCGCCCTGGAGCTGTTTCAGGGCCTGCCTGCGGGCCGGTTTTCCGGCCTGTATTGGTTCGCGGTTTAATAAAAGCCCTTCAGGCTTCGCCGGGTAAAACCGGGGACTGCTATCCTGCCGGGTTTTGAAAACAGGCCGGGCGGTTTTTTCCGTGCCGGCCGGGGGCCCCGTATGGGGCGCCTGAAAAAATTACTGGAGAAGATAATATGGCAGTTACAAAAGAAGAAATTTTAGACGCGATTGCTTCCATGACGGTTCTGGAGGTTTCCGAACTGGTAAAAGCTATGGAAGAGAAATTCGGTGTTTCCGCCGCCGCTCCTGTAGCGGTCGCCGCGGCCGCCGCCCCGGGCGCGGCTGCCGCTGAAGCCGTTGAGGAACAGACGGAGTTCACCGTTGTTCTTAAAGCATTTGAGGATACCAAGAAAATTGCGGTTATCAAGGAAGTCCGGGCTGTTACCGGCCTGGGCCTCAAGGAAGCGAAAGACCTGGTGGAGGGCGCTCCCAAGCCTCTCAAGGAAAACATTTCCAAGGAAGAAGCCGCAAAGATCAAGGATCAGGTCACTGCCGCCGGCGGTACGGTTGAGATTCAATGAACTACCCCGCCCTGAAGGGCGGGGCATCAGATTTTTCTTTGAAAAATCTGTCGTTGGAGAGGAAATTATTAATAGTGTGCGGTTTCATACCCTGCCAGTTGCGGCAGGATTCAAATTTCGCCCTAAAGGGCGGGGTATTACACCCGCACATTCCAATAAAGTTTTTAGGCGGGTTCCGCGGGACAATCAGTTTAATTTTCTCACAAAGGGGGATATCCGGAGGCAGGTTCCGGGTGTCCCTTTAAGGCTGCCGGCGCGCGCCGGGGCCTGTGTTTTTTTGCGGGAGCGGCGCGGCCCGGGACTCTGTCCCGTTTTCAGGTTTTGCGCCGCGCGGCGTTAGGGTTTTCCGGAGTACGGGCCTTCTGTCCGGGCCTGGTTCCGGGGGAACCCGGTAATTACTAAAACAAGGATGCTCTGGGGGGCAACATGGTAAAAGAAAAACAGACGGCAAAACGGACTTACATTGGCAAGGACATCAAGGATGTGATGGAGCTCCCGGATCTAATTGATATCCAGCTCTGTTCCTACGAACGTTTTTTGCAGCGGGACAAACTGCGGAACGGCGAAAGTCCCGCCTTGCAGGGCCTGGAAGAAGTTTTCAGAACCACTTTCCCCATTGAAAGCCCCAACGGCGATATGGTTCTGGAGTACGAGTACTATACGCTGGACGAAGACGGCGTAAAATTCTCCGAACAGGACTGCAAGCAAAAGGGCCTGACTTACGCCATCCCGCTGAAAGCCCGGGTAAACCTTATCTTCCAGCAGACCGGCGAAATCCGCCAGAAAGACATATACATGGGCGATGTTCCCGTCATGAGCGAGCGGGGGACTTTTATCATAAACGGCGCCGAGCGGGTGGTGGTATCCCAGATACACCGGTCTCCGGGCGTCATCTTCAGCCATGAAAAGGGCATCTTCTCTTCCCGCATCATCCCCTACCGGGGAAGCTGGCTGGAATTTGAAATTGACCAGAAACGCGAGCTTGTCTACGCCAAGATAGACCGGAAAAAACGTATTCTGGGTACCATATTCCTGCGGGCGCTGGGCTATTCCAGCCGGGAAGAGATCATCAAGGCATTCTACAGGACCGAGATTCTGGAAGTGAAGGACGACCGGGAAACCAGGGAAAAATTTTCCGGCAGGGTCCTCGCCGCGGCTGTATGGATCAGCGCGGGGGAAGGGGACGGCCAGGAAGCCGGGCAGAAGAAACTCTACCGGTCAGGGGAAAAGCTCCACCCGCACAATGTGGACGAGCTAATCCTCAACAATATAAATACCGTCGAGGTTATCGACTTTGAAAGCGAAGGGTCCCTCCGTTCCGATATGCTTCTCAACTGTTTTGAGCGCGAAGAGATCAAATTTGCCAGGGACGATCAGGGCAGGGACGAGCCGTCCAAAGAGGACGCGCTTGCCGCGGTTTACGCGGTGCTCATGCCGGGCGAATCGATCACCGTGGACGCCGCCGAGAAGGACCTTACGGGGATGTTCTTCACCAGCCGCCGTTACGATCTGGGCAAGGTCGGCCGCTATAAGCTCAACAAAAAATTCGACATCAAACCCCCTCTGGAAGAATTTACCCTGACCAAAATAGACATCATCGAAACGATGAAATATCTCATCAAGGTTTACGTGCAGGATGAGAATATCGACGATATTGACCACCTGGGCAACCGCCGGGTGCGTTCCGTGGGCGAGCTTATGGCCAACGCCATGAAGACGGCCTTTAGCCGGATGGAGCGTATCGCCAAGGAACGGATGAGCCTGAAAGAAACCGATACCATCAAGCCCCAGGATCTGATTTCGATTAAGCCCGTTGTGGCCGCCATCAAGGAATTTTTCGGTTCGAGCCAGCTTTCCCAGTTTATGGACCAGGTAAACCCCCTGGCCGAACTGACGCATAAGCGCCGGCTTAACGCCCTGGGCCCCGGAGGGCTTTCCCGGGATCGCGCGGGTTTCGAGGTGAGGGATGTCCACTACACCCACTACGGCCGCATGTGCCCTATAGAAACCCCGGAAGGGCCGAACATCGGGCTCATCGTCTCCCTGGCGAATTATACCAGGGTGAACGAATACGGCTTTCTGGAAACCCCCTACCGCAAAGTAGTGAACGGAAAAGCTACCACAGATATCGAATACCTTTCCGCCATGGACGAGGATCGCTACTATATCGCCCAGGCTTCGGCCCGGCTGAACACCAACGGCACTTTCGCCGACGAGCAGATTTCCTGCCGCCGCCAGGGCGACTACACTACCCGTTCGCCCGGCGAGATCCAGTATATGGACGTGTCGCCCAAGCAGATCATTTCCGTATCCGCCTCGCTTATCCCCTTTCTGGAACACGACGATGCCAACCGGGCGCTCATGGGTTCCAATATGCAGCGCCAGGCTGTACCCCTCATCTTCCCGGAGGCTCCCAGGGTAGGGACCGGCATGGAGGGAAAATGCGCCTACGATTCAGGCGTGCTGGTAAAGGCCCGCAGGAACGGTATGGTAACGCGGGTCACTTCCCACGAGGTTGTCGTAAAGCCCGAGGGCAAGCCCAAGCCCATCCAGGAAACCAATACCGACGGCCTGGATGTGTACCGCCTGGTAAAGTACCAGCGGACCAACCAGGATACCTGTTATAACCAGCGGCCCCTGGTCAAAGTCGGGGAAAAGGTGCTTGCCGGGCAGATTGTCGCCGACGGCCCCGCTACGCGGAACGGGGAGCTTGCCCTGGGCCGGAATATCCTGGTGGGCTTCATGCCCTGGAACGGGTACAACTACGAAGATTCGATCCTCATCTCCCAGCGGGTGGTTAAGGACGATATGTTTACTTCCATCCATATTAAAGAATTTATCACCGAGGTACGGGAAACCAAGCTGGGCCCCGAGAAGATAACCCGCGATATCCCCAATACCAGCGAAAAAAGCCTGGACAACCTGGACGCGGAGGGCATTATCCGCGTGGGCGCCAAAGTCCGCTCCGGCGATATCCTGGTAGGGAAGGTAACGCCCAAGAGCGAGACCGAAACAACGCCGGAATTTAAGCTGCTCAACTCGATATTCGGCGAAAAGGCGAAGGAAGTGCGCGATTCTTCCCTCCGCGTGCCCCACGGCATCGAGGGGACCATCATCGACATCCAGCGCCTGAAACGTACCGAGGGGGACGATCTTAACCCCGGCGTTGACGAAGTGGTAAAGGTACTTATCGCCGCCAAACGCAAGCTCCGGGAAGGGGACAAGATGGCCGGCCGCCACGGCAACAAGGGCGTTGTGGCGCGCATACTGCCCGAAGAGGATATGCCCTACATGGAAGACGGCACGCCCCTGGACCTGTGCCTCACGCCCCTGGGGGTTCCGTCCCGCATGAATATCGGGCAGCTCCTTGAAACCGAACTGGGCTGGGCGGCAAGCACCCTGGGCGAGTGGTTCAGCGCGCCGGTATTCCAGTCCCCCACCACGGAGCAGATCGAGGAAAAACTCAAGGAAGCGGGCCTCCCGGTCACCAGCAAGATCGTCCTCCGCGACGGCAGGACCGGCGAAGCTTTCGTAAATCCTATTTTCTGCGGGATAATCTACTTCCTCAAGCTCCACCACTTGGTAGACGACAAGATGCACGCCCGGTCCACCGGCCCCTACTCCCTGGTTACCCAGCAGCCTTTGGGCGGCAAGGCCCAGTTCGGCGGCCAGCGCCTGGGCGAAATGGAGGTCTGGGCCCTGGAAGCCTACGGCGCCGCCAATACTTTGCAGGAGCTGCTCACCATAAAGAGCGACGACATGACCGGCCGTTCCAAGATATACGAGGCCATTGTAAAGGGGGAGCCTTCCACCACGGCGGGAATTCCCGAATCCTTCAACGTATTGGTGCAGGAACTGCGCGGCCTGGCGCTGGACATGACCATCTACGATGTC
>JAIRYB010000132.1 GCA_031267955.1 Spirochaetaceae bacterium
AGAAAGAACTTGTATTCCGGCGCTATAGGAATATCCGCGGCGTATCCGTCCAGTTTTACCGGGGCCCCCTCCTTAAGGCCGTCCACAAAGCCGAATAAACGGTCCAAACCCCGCACGTAATAGGTAGTTTCCCCGCTTATTACGGCGATTTGGCCGTTTACAAGGCCCAAAGTTCCCTGGATGCTAAGCTCCTGCGGCAATTGCCCCGGCCCGAAATTCGTTTCGCCCGGAGGCTGACCCTGGGTACGAGGGTCTGCCTGGGCAAAGGCAAAAGCGGTACAGAAAAGCAGAGTAATGATGGGCAGAAACCATCGTTTCATAAGATTGCTCCTGAAAATAAAAAATAAAACAAAGCCAACGGCTTTCTTTATGATATTAAGCAAAAAATGTGCCAAGCTCAAGAAATCTTGGCACGATTTATGCTGCTATTTTTCCGTAAACAAAACTGATAAGATAGAACGGTAAAATGAAAGTAGCTTTACGGACAGGCTCCTGGATCGCCGCGGCGCTGTGCTGGCTGCTCCTTTCGGCGCTGGCATTTTTTATTCTCCTGCTCATGAGGGACCGGGCGCAGCTTATCCGGGATAATGACAACGAACGGCTTCTCAACATGCTTTTCACAAGCCTCCGCAGTTATGAGGACTTTGGTTCCGCCATAGAGGCGAACCCGGTACTCGGGGAACGGATAGCCGGCTTCGGGATCTACGGGGATGATCTCAGGCCCACCTACCAGTGGGGCGCGGTCCCCCCCAGGTTTGACGAAAAATTACTGGAAAAGCACGGCCGCTCGGGGAACGGACGGTACACTATCCCCGACAAGCGGGGCAAGGGTGTAAAATTTGTACTCAGGACCGGGAATTTTCCACCCGCGTCGCCTTTCCCGCCCGGTACCGGGCAGGGCGGCCGGGCGAAGCCGCCGCCTGCGCCGCAGGGCCATGGCCGGATGACAGCCCCGGGACAACTGCCGCAGCCCGGGCAGCTTACGCGGCCCGCCGCGCCGCTGCGGGAACCCGGCTACAATTGGCGGCGCGAGGGCGGCGCCGGGCAAAACCGCATGACAATCTTCCGCCAGGGTTTCGGTTTTTTTAATACTATGTTCGGGGGGAAGTACCTTTACATCGATATCGCCCACCCGGCCTACTGGCGCGTTATCACTTTTACCGCGGTCCTTTTTCCGCTGAGCTCGATCATCATACTGGCGCTTGTACTCTATATCAGGAACCTCTATATCAGGAACCGGGAATACCGGGACCGGATAGAATCCCAGAAAAACCTGGTCGTTCTGGGAACGGCCGCCTCGACCCTGGCCCATGAAATTAAAAACCCGCTCCTCTCAATCCGGCTTCAGACGGGGATACTGCAAAAAATTTATCCGGAAAACGGCGGAGAGGAACTGGATATAATCAACGAGGAAGTGGACCGCCTTGCCGGCCTGACCTTTAGAATCAACGACTATATCCGGGACGCGAAGGGAAAGCCCCAGGGAATAAACTGTTTTGAAATACTCCGGGAAATTTCGCAGCGGCTCTGCGGCGGAAATATCGCCGCCTCCGGCGCTCCTCGGGACAAAATGGTGTTCATGGACCCGGACAGGCTCCGCTCGGTTTTGGAGAACCTGATACGCAATGCCCTGGAAAGCGGCGGCGCGAAAGAAGACGTAAGCGCGGCAATAGGCGAAAACGCCGGGAGAATCAGCGTTACTGTTTATGACCGGGGCAAGGGTATTGCGGAAGCCGATATGGAACAGGTATTTGATCCTTTTTTTACCAGAAAAAGTACGGGGACGGGAATAGGGCTGAATATATGCAAGCGCTTTATCGAGGCTGCCGGGGGCATTATTTCCCTGGAAAACCGGGAGGGCGGCGGCGTGGCGGCGACGATCGCTTTGCCGAAGTGCGGGGGGTAGCCGGAGACCCCGGACCCGGCGCCGGGCCAGGATCGTTGCGCGAGGCCGGGGAGGAGGCTACGGCGTAGGGGGGCCGGACAGGGGCCGTCGCTGCCTGTGTCCCCCTTTCGGTAACAGGCCCCCCGCTCAATAGCCGGGGATTTCGCCAAATTTATGGAGTATAACCATGCGCGTTTTGATTGTCGATGACGAGGGGCATATCAGGGAATCTCTTGGCAAGTACCTTGCCCTGGAAAAGATAGAGGCCAGGGGCTTTGAGACTGCGGAAGAAGCCCGGGAAAGGCTTGAGCAGGAAGTTTTCGACGCGGCGGTGCTGGATCTGCGCCTGCCCGGCATGAGCGGCCAGGAACTTTTGCTGTGGATGCGGCAGCAGGGCCTTACTACGCCGGTAATCATGATTTCGGCCCACGGCCAGATTGCCGACGCGGTACAGGCCCTTAAAACAGGCGCACAGGATTACCTGGTCAAACCCTTTGACCCCGCGGAACTGGTGATAAGGCTCCGTTCCCTGGTCGAGAACCGGCGGCGGGAAAACCGTATTGAGACGGAGGAACGGCGGCGCGGGCGGGAAGGCGGGCTTATCGGGGAATCGGGGGTGATGCGGGAGCTGGGCGAGCGGATACGGAAGATCGCCGCTTCCGAAGTGACGGTGCTTATCACCGGGGAATCGGGCAGCGGGAAGGAAGCGGTAGCCCGGGAAATCCACCGCCGAGGGGAACACCGCGACGAACCTTTCGCCGCCGTGAATATCGGGGGTATCCACGAAGGGCTTATGGAAAGCGAGCTCTTCGGCCATGAAAAAGGCGCTTTTACCGGCGCGGCGGGGCGCAGGCTGGGGCTGTTCGAAATCGCGGGCAGGGGGACCATCTTCCTCGACGAGATCGGCGAGATGCCCCAGGCTTTGCAGGTAAAGCTGCTGCGGGTACTCCAGGAACGGAAAATCAGGCGGCTCGGGGGGACCGGCGATATCCCAGTCAACGCCCGGATCATCTCCGCCACCAACCGGGATCTGGAAACTATGGTAAAAAGCGGCGGTTTCCGGGAGGATCTTTATTTCAGGCTCAATGTTTTCAGGCTTATTGTCCCGCCGCTCAGGGACAGGCGGGAAGACATACCCCCGCTTGCGGAACACCTGCTCCGCGCCCTTGGTTCCCGCATGGGGCTTGCGCCCCGGAAACTGAGCGGGGAGGCTCTGGAAAAACTTCGCCGCTATTCGTTCCCCGGCAATGTGCGGGAACTGGAAAATATTCTGGAACGGGCGCTTATCTACGGCGAGGGGAACGTGATCGGGGCCGGGGATATTGAGCTTCACAGGGCGGCGGGTCTGGGAGGGCCTGAACCGGCGGAGACAGCCCCGGAAGGCGCCGGGTACTCGTCATCCGGGGAAGATGCGGCGACGGCGGGCCGGATTTTTGGCGGCGGTAGTTCTTCCGGAAACACGGGCGGAGCCAGCGCTCCCCGGCCGCTTGAAAGCTGGGAAAAAGAGGCTGTACTGGAAGCGCTTGGACGCTGCAACGGGAACCGTACCAAGGCGGCCAAGGAACTCGGCATAACGCGGAAAACCCTGCTCAACAAAGTTAAGGCCTACGGGATAATAGTTAAAAAACCGTAATAGACCCGCAGGCTGTCTCCTGGTATGCTGGATAATATCTTTACTTACCGGCAGTCAGGGGGAAAACATGGGCGCCATAGGCGGATGGGTTTGGGTAATGGGCGGGACTGGGTTTATCTTTCTGATGACCAGTCTGGGCGCCTCGATGGTCTTCTTTTTCCGCAAAAACGCGGGGGAGAAAATGCAGAAGGTTTTCCTCGGCTTCGCGGCGGGCGTAATGATCGCGGCCTCCATGTGGGGGCTGCTTGTCCCCGCCATAGATCAGGCCGAAGCCCGGGGGCAGCCGGGCTGGATTCCCGCTGCCGGCGGGTTTATCCTGGGTATCCTGTTCCTGTACGCCCTTGACCGGCTTATCCCCCACCTGCACCCTTCTTCCAATGTTACGGAAGGCATCCCCTCGCAGGCCAGGCGTACAACCCTGCTCGTCTGGGCCGTTACCCTGCACAATATCCCCGAGGGAATGGCCGTCGGCCTCTCCTTCGCCCTGGCCGTGCAGGGTCCTGAAAATTCGGGCCTGTATGCCTCCGCGATAGCCCTTGCCCTGGGGATTGGGATACAGAATTTCCCCGAAGGCGCGGCCATATCAATCCCTTTAAGGCAGGAGGGGGTATCCGCGGGGAAATCTTTCCTGATGGGCTGTTTTTCCGGCGCGGTCGAACCGGTTTTCGGCATTATAACGGTGTTTCTGGCCGCGCTGATCGCGCCCTACATGCCCTGGCTCCTGGCCTTTGCCGCTGGCGCGATGATGTACGTGGTAGTGGAAGAACTTATCCCCGAGGCAAACCTGGGAAGCCACTCCAACATCGGGACTATGGGCGTCATGGCGGGTTTCCTGCTCATGATGATCCTCGACGTGGCGCTGGGGTAGCGATAACCAACGGCAAAACATGCCGCGCGGTTCTTACCAAACCGTGTTGTTCGAAAGTCTTGTTTAATACTACGGAGAGAGAGGGATTTGAACCCTCGGTACCCTTCCGGGTACACACGACTTCCAATCGTGCACCTTCGGCCGCTCGGTCATCTCTCCAAAATACACTATTTACCGGGGCAAGGGGATTCGCCTTCTGGTCGCGGGCATCCTGCCCGCTCCCTCCAGGCCGCCTGCGCGCCCTTTCGGCGCCATCCCTTGCGCCTTTTCCTCCCTTTGGTCGGCGGGCGCTCCGGTTCGAATCCCCCGAATTTCTGGCTGATATAGCCGTTGCCGCCGAACTATACATTTTTGGCTGTATATACCATATTATCGGAGCAGGGGGGATTCGCCTTCTGGTCGCGGGCTTCCTGCCCGCTCCCGTCAGGCCGCCTGCGCGCCCTTTCGGCGCCGTCCCTGGCGCCTTTTCCTCCCCCTGGTCGGCGGGCGCTCCGGTTCGAATCCCCCGAATTTCCGGCTGGTATAGCCGTTGCCGCCGAATTATACATCTTTGGCTATATATACCATGTTACGGAGCAGGGGGGATTCGAACCCCCGGAACCCTTGCGAGTTCAACGGTTTTCGAAACCGTCTCCTTCAACCGCTCGGACACCGCTCCATTGAATTCAATGCCTTACTTTAAAGTAAGGCATAAATTAAAAGGCCCGGACTGCTCTGGCAGCTCGATTAAAGGGCATGCTTTCGGAGTTTATACGGTTTTGTGCGCGAAGCGCAACAAACTCCTGGCCCGAACCAGTTATGAGGCTGACACGATTCGAACGTGCGACCTGCAGATCCGCAATCTGCTGCTCTATCCAGCTGAGCTACAACCTCATTGATCATTTGCGGAGCAGGGGGGATTCGCCTTCTAGTCGCGGGC
>JAIRYB010000186.1 GCA_031267955.1 Spirochaetaceae bacterium
CGGTAAAGTCTTTGTCGCAAGGGTAACGGATAACCCGCTCGGGGGGATATGCGTCGAGCCGCCCTGTATCGCCAAGGGAATCCATGTCCCCGACAATCCAATCGGGGCGTATACCGGCCCTTTCGGCGGCGAGCAGCCCGGAATCGGCCGCGACAACAAGATCGGCGGCATCCGCGAGATGCCCGCATACTGTTTCCGCGGGCCCTTCCCCGCCGATGAAAACTATCCCCCTCATCCTGCCATCCCCCTTCCGCAAGAACACACAGTATACTATTCTATTTCCCGATGAACAATGTCCCGGTCGATCCCCTGCTGAAAGAAATCGCCGCTTGTTTTGCAAAACAGGGAAAACAGGCGTACCTTGTCGGCGGCGCGGTGCGGGATCTGCTCCTGGGGAAAAAACCCGCGGACTGGGATCTGGCCTCCGACGCCAAGCCCGAAGATCTTATGTCCATGTTCCGCCATGTCATTCCCACCGGGATAAAACACGGAACCGTCACGGTTCTCTACAAGGGCATTTCTGTCGAAGTAACCGCCTTCCGTTCTGAATCCGGTTACACGGACGGGCGGCGGCCGGACCGGGTCGAATACGTCTCTTCCATCGAAGAGGACCTCTCCCGCAGGGACTTTACCATGAACGCGCTCGCGGCGGAACTTCCCTCGGGAAGGCTTGTCGATCCATTTGGCGGCGCGGCGGACATAAAAAACAAGACCATCCGCTGCGTGGGCAGGCCCGCGGATCGCTTTTCAGAAGACGGGCTGCGGCCTATGCGGGCGCTGCGTTTCGCGAGCCAGCTTGGCTTTTCCGTGGAAGCGGAAACCCTGGACGCCGTCCCGGGCGCCCTCGGCATCACCGCGAAAATTTCCCCGGAACGCATACGGGACGAGTTCGAGAAGATCGTCGCAAGCGGCAGGCCTTCCGCGGCGCTGCTGCTCATGGAAAAAACAGGGCTGCTGGAACTCCTGTTTCCGGATTTAGCGCAGTGCCGCCCGGTAGAGCAAAAGGGCTGCCACCGCTACGATGTGCTGGGCCATTCGATCCTTGCCTGCGATTTCGCCGCCCGCAAAGGTTATTCCCAGACAGTGCGCCTCGCCGCCCTGCTCCACGATCTGGGCAAAAAGGCCACGCTCAGGATTGATCCTGACGGGACCCGTACTTTTTACCAGCACGAAAAGGAATCCGTCCGTCTTGCGCGGAACATACTCAGGCAGTACCGCTACCCAAACGCGGCAATAGACGCCGTGGCCCATCTTATCGGCGAACATATGTTCCACTACACCGAAGACTGGGGCGACGCCGCGGTGCGCCGTTTTATTGTCCGGGCAGGGGAGGAAAATCTCGGCGAACTTTTCCGGCTCCGCTTTGCCGACGCGTTCGGGACTGCGGGCCTGGACCCCGCGGCGGATTTCCTCCTCCCCCTTATAAACCGGGTGGAAGACGTTCTTTCGCAAAACAGGGCCTTTTCCCTTAAAGACCTGGCTGTCTCGGGAAAAGACCTTATCGCGTCGGGGATAAAGCCGGGCAAACACATGGGCATCATCCTGAACGAGCTGCTCGAAGCGGTACTGGACGACCCGGCGCTTAATACCCGGGAAAAATTACTGGAAATCGCGGGAAATATAAACAAAAGGTACTAAGCGCCCTACCCCTTGTTCCTGCTGTAGTATTCGTAGGCTATGCGCGCGGCTTCCTGCTCCGCGCTTTTCTTGTTCTTCCCTGTTCCGGGGCCGAAAGTCCGGTCGTTTATCGCGACTTCCGTCCAAAAAATATGGTCATGATCGGGGCCTGCCTTTTTTATCAGGCGGTAGACAGGGTAAATGCGGAAAAGCTGCTGGCTAAGCTCCTGTAGCAGCGATTTGTAATCCTGGTGATGGCGGTTGTCCCGGACCCGGTTAATTTCCGGTTCCATCCAGCGGTTTACAAAGATAAAGACCGCCTTATACCCCGAATCCAGGTACAGGGCGCCGATAAGGGCTTCCAGGGCGTCGGCCAGGATGGCGTTTTTCTGCCTGCCGCCGGAATTCTCCTCCCCCTTGCCCAGGAGGAGCAAAGTATCAATACGGAGTTCCCGGGCAACACCGGCCAGAACATCCTCGGAAACCACCACCGATTTGATCTTCGCCAGTTCCCCTTCGGCCTTGTCCGAAAGATCCCTGTAAAGCAGCGTGGCGGTAATCGCCCCCAGGATGGCGTCCCCCAGAAATTCAAGCCGTTCGTTGTTGTTCTTGTTACCGGATTCATTGGAAAGGGAACGGTGGATAAAGGCAAGGTTTAGAAGCTGCGGATTCTTGAAATGCACATTGGCGGTCTTTTGAAATACCGCCAATGTCTTCCTTCTTCCGGAATCAAGGGAAAAGAATCCGGAAAAGGGCGGTTCGTTTTTATTCTTGCTGCGATTTAATGTATTCGTAGGCATCCCGGACAGTTTCAAATTCATTGGCCTTTTCGTCAGGAATGGAAATACCCATCTCCTCCTCGATAGCGTAAACCAATTCATAGGTGTCCAGACTATCCGCGCCGAGGTCCTGGCGGAAAGACGCGTCCAAAGTTACCTTGCCCCCGTCAATCTCCAATTTATCGGCGATCAGCTTTTTCATTTTTTCAAATAAATCATCTGCCATTTAAATTCTCCTCCAGCAGTTGTCCGCCAATAGAAACTATCCGGCGGATCCGTTTGTTACGACAGGCGCTTCAGCCCGTCCTTTTAGACCTTGGATTCCGGTACAATAACCTGTTTTCCCCGGTAAAAACCGCATTTCGGGCAAACCCGGTGCAATTGGACCCGGTTCCCGCAGGTACTGCATTCAACCAGGGTGGGGGCGTCCAGCTTCATATTGATCGCCTGTCTCCGGCGGGTTCTTGCCTTCGACGTTTTCGCTCTGGGTACAGCCATTTATCAACCTCGCTTCGATATGATCGGGGAAAAATCCCCAAACGAAATTTAATCTAACAAAAACCGGTATTTTTGTCAAGCTCGCGCCGGCAATTTGCGCCGGCAATTTACACCGGCAATTGCGCGGGCAGCGGCGGCTTTTCAATCCCGCGGGCAGGGGCGGCCTTCCAGCCCCGCGGGCAGGAACCGCCTTTCAATCCCGCCGGTATTTCTTTTCCAGGGCTTCCGCGACAAGCGGGGGGACCATGGCGGAAACATCCCCGTGAAAAGAGGCCAGCTCCTTGATCGCCGAAGACCTGAGGACAAAGTACCGGGGATCGGTGGTCATAAAAATAGTCTCGATCCGGGGGGAAAGGGCCTTGTTCATCATGGAAAGTTCAAATTCATAGGAAAAGTCGTTCACCCCCCGAACCCCCCGCACAAGAATACGGATATTCCGCCCCTTCATATATTCGACGATCAGATTGCCCCAGACAACTACCGAAACATTCGGCCACGGCCTGACCAGTTCGACAAGCATGGCTTTCCGCTCCCCGGAAGAAAAGAGGCAGGATTTATTCGGATTATCCGCCACCACGACGACAAGCTCGTCAAAAATAGAGGCGGCCCGCTCTATTATATCAAGGTGCCCGAAGGTCGCCGGATCAAAAGATCCCGGAAAAATCGCGTTAAGCATTGCAACAATACCATATCTATGTTACTATAATTCAGTCAAGCTGCTTTTCAAACCGGGCCGGGGTTTTGTTACGCTCAAAACTCTGGATTATTTCAATAATTTATGGTATATTTGTAGAATGAAAAGAATTTTTATTCCATTGATAATCGTTCTTTTTACAGCCTTTTTATCCTGCGCTTCAGAGCCCGCGCCGGCCGAAGTTCCCGCTGCGCCTGAAGTTTCCGCGCAGCTTGCCGAGGCAGAGCCCGTTGAAACGCCCCCGGAAGAACCGGCCGGCGGCACGGAAGAGGCATTTGACCCGTCATCAATAAGCCGGGAAATGTTCGACATCACAAAAACCGATGTCCAAAAGCTGATCGCCGATCTTAACCGCGTTATCAGGGCCAAAAACTACAATACCTGGCTTTCCCATCTGGGGGAAGCCTACCTTGGCAAGATCAGTTCCGAGGAATTCCTTGCCTCTACTTCCTCCCAGCCTTATTTGAAGAACAAGAGGATAACCCTGACAAGCGCCAAGGATTACTTTGACAAGGTAGTAGTTCCTTCAAGGACCAACGACCGGGTCGACGACATTGCCTTTGTCTCCGAAAAAAGGGTTAAAGTCTATACCATCAACGATAAAGGCGAGCGGCTGCGCCTCTACGATCTTGAAAATCTCGGAGACGGCTGGAAAATTATAAATTAAGTATTAAAATATAGTAACAGCTAAAACAAACCGGCTTCAAAATCCGATTTTTCAGGCTGCCTTACGGCCTGCGCATGAATAAAACGCCGCGCGCCCGTTTCTGCTGCCCTCAAGGCAGGGGATAGGCCGGGCGTCCACGCTATTCCCGCGCGGATCCCGGGGGAATATTTTTATTGAAGAAGGGAGCGTTTGTAAAATCATGTCTATTCTTAAATACCTTGGCTTTGCCGGTTCCGTACCGGGCCGGCCTTCCGCCCGCCCTGTAAAGTCGGATATGAAACGGGTTTTCATTCTTGCCCTGGGCATACTCGCGGCTGTTTCTCCGGCCTGGAGCCAGTCTTCCCAATCCGGCAATAACGATGGGGAGAAGTCGGTTGAAGAGTCTTACCTTCAGGATTCAGTTGAGATTGCGATAATCCGCGAGCAAAGCCGTTCCGATAATTGGGACGGCCAGATGCTTGCCCTGGAGTACATTTCAGAATCTATCGAAAACGGGAATACAAACGACGAAATCCGGGGCGCCCTTGAGTACATCGGGCTTGAAGGCGTCGGAAACGTCATACGGGAAAACGGCCGTATTATCAACAACTTCCCCGATATCCGGGCAAGGGCCGCGGGCTTCCTTGGGGAAATGGGAACCCCCGAGGCAAAAACCTCACTGGTCAAGATGCTCCTGTCGGATAACGAACCCTGGGTACTCAGCGAGGCGATAAAATCCCTGGCCAAAATCGGGCTCAACGACGATGAAGAAACAGTAAGGAGCATTGCCTGGATTGTAAGGCGTTACGACACCATCGCGCCCAACGATGTCCTGGCAAAGTCCGCCCTGGACGCGTTCGACAGCTTTTCGCAGAACAACAACGGGATAAAGGATCCCAGCGCCATTGACGCGATCATGCGTATACAGAACGGCCGCTATATCAAGCCGGTACAGACAAGGGCCAAGGAGGTCCTCGCCAATATCCGGAAGTCCCAGCGGCAATAATAAGCCCCAGCAGTTTGTTGTGCTTCAGCGCAAAATCGTATGAAAATTCACGAAAGTGAATTTTCATACCATGCAAACTGCAAATCAGCCCCGGTTATCAGGTTTTTTTGCATGAATATGCAAAAAATCCACAAGTACAACAGGCTGATAGGAATCTTCCTGCTTTTCTCTGCGTTTATTATCCGGGGGCTGATTTTTCCCGGCGTTCTCTTCTCCCAGTCCGGTTCAGGAGATAGTATTTTTGCCCCCTTTGTCTCCCAGCTTTCAGTAGAAACAAGAAACAATCTCATCCGTCTGAGCTGGCTGGATTCCCGGGATGTCCGGGGGCCGGTTTATATTTTCCGCTCGTCCCAGCCTTTCAGGCCGGGCCCGCTTCCCGGTAATATCAGCCCGGTAGAAGTGCCCTACAGAACCCAATCCTATGTTGATGAAACTGAAGGTTCCGGAGCGGTCTATTATTTTGTCGCCGCCAGTGATGAACAGGGCCGCCGCTATGACATCTTCATCCCCTATAACAACACCGTTTCGGTGAATATTTCAGGTTCCGCCGGGGAACCGCCCGTTCCGGCGGCGGCGGAAGCGGAACAGTATGCGCCTCCCGCGGAACCGGGAATCTTCGGCATTGAGGCGAAGGTGGAAGGCGAGGGGGTTATCATTTCCTACCGCCTGGCCGGCGGGAATAAAAACATCATTCTCTATCGAAGCATCCAACCGCTGCGAGACACGGCGGACCTTCTGCGGGCGGTCATTGTCCAATCGGAGGTCAGGGTTCCCTTTACCGATTATCCGGTTCCGGGAATTCCCTACTATTACGCAGCTGTTTTTGAGGATGATCTTATCCAGGGAAATGTGGAAATTTTCCCCGGCCGTAACGCCACAGTACAGGCGGTGGAAATACCGTCCGGCGGCGGCAGAATCGGGCTGCCCGGCCCCCAGGGATCAATCCGCGCCATGCCGCTGCCCCTGATATCCATTTACAACGCCGTTCCGGGGAGCGACAGCTATTCCGAAATCCCCAATCCTGTTCCCATGGGGCCTGAGGCGGCCAAGGCGGTGGGGGATATTCAAACGGTAAAAACCAATCCCCCGGCGCTCAAAAAACCCCGGGCGTTCCGGCGAGATCTTGAACCTCCCGCCGGAGGCGAAGAATCCCTGCTCCGTACCATC
>JAIRYB010000202.1 GCA_031267955.1 Spirochaetaceae bacterium
TCAGTTCCGAAGAAGACCGGAAAGACATTGCCGCCATGAGTCCCTATGCAAAAATGCTCCCGAAAGCCGCGGCGGCCATAGTACCCTGCGCCAACCTCAGTCTGCTGGGGGAAAAGGCGGCCCCCGGCGATGTATGGTGGGTCCAGGACCTTTCGGCGGCTACGGAAAACATACTTCTCCAGATAACCGAGGAAGGCCTCGGCGGGGTCTGGCTCGGCTGGTATCCGGACGAAAGCCGGGTCAGGGCCTTTTCCGCCAAATTCGGCCTTCCCGCGCACATCATCCCCTTTTCCATCGTTGCCCTGGGCTACCCTGCGGCGCCCGCAAAAACCGCCGCCCGCTTTGACCCCTCCCTGGTCCACTACGGCGCCTACGGGAAAAGATAAGGCCGCAACAGCAAACTGTCGGGCGGCGTATTTCCGGCGATTTGTTAGATTCACAAAATTTTATTAGTTTCTCCAAACTCTCTTGACAAAAAAGTTAGCGGGTGCTATCTTTACTTCCGATGTTGGTTGTCCCTAACTATTCAGGGGACAGGCCGCCGGGAAACCGCGGTTTTCCGGGAAGGGGTTGGAATTGCGTAGAAACTTAGCTTTGCCTGTTTTGATTCTTATGTTAGCCGCCGCGGTATCTTTGCCGGTTTATGCCGACGCCGGGTACTGGGAAGGGGCGGAACGGGAAATGCGCCTTGTCATGAGCGAGGCCTACTACCGTTTTATAGCCGGGGATATTGAGGGGGCCCGGGCGCTGGTGGACAGGGCATACGCCGAACACTACCAGGGGGATTTTGAACAGAATGTCCGGGCCGTTATTTCCGGCGCGCGGGCGGAAAATATAGACGAATGGTTTGACTATATCAGAGCTTCCCTGGGGGAAGGCAAATCCCAGCAGGAAATGCTGGAGGATTTTGACCAGATTAACCACCTTCTTTCGGTAACCGCGCGGCGGCTTGACGGGAAAGAAGAGCCTGCCGCGTCGGTACGGAACTGGGCTAAAACGGCCGGTGAAATGGCCGCGGTCCTGGACCAGGCCAATACCCTTTACCTTTCCGGGGATCAGAAGGGCGCCAAGGATCAGGTGGATGTAGCCTATTTCCAGTTCTACGAAAAAGTAGGGTTTGAAAAAATCACCATGAACAGGATATCGGGCGCCAGGGCTGCCCAGGTGGAATACCAGTTCAGCGCCATAAAAAGGGCCATAACCAACCGGGCGTCCCAGGACGAAGTGAAGGCGGGGCTGGACACCCTGGCAGGCTACCTCCGGGAAGACGCGGCCCAGCTTGACGGCAGGGAGGAAAGCGCCGTTATGGTTTTCCTCGGCTCCCTCCTCATCATAGTCCGGGAAGGTTTCGAAGCCATCCTCATCGTGGGGGCGATCATCGCCTACCTCCTTAAAAGCGGGAACAAGAAGAAGACCCGCCCGGTGTACTGGGGTTCCGTGATTGCCCTGGGGGTAAGCGTCATAATGGCCTGGATACTGAACCGGATCACCAGCGTCGCCGGGGGCCAGAACCAGGAAATTATCGAAGGGGCCACCATGCTGCTGGCTGTGGCAGTGCTGTTCTATGTCAGCAACTGGATGGTTTCCAAGGCCGAGGCGGAAGCCTGGAGCAGCTATATCGAAGGCAAGGTCCAGTCGTCAATTACCCGGGGCAGCGTGTTCTCCCTGGCCTTTGCCGCCTTCCTCGCGGTTTTCCGGGAGGGTGCCGAAACGATCCTCTTTTACCAGGCCCTGCTGGCCACTACCGAAAACTACATTAACATGATATGGCTGGGTCTCGGCGTCGGCGTTGTCGCCCTGGTTGTTATCTATATATTGATCCGCCTTCTGAGCATACGCCTTCCCCTAAAGCCCTTCTTTCTGGGAACGAGCATCCTGCTTTTTGTTATGTCAATTACCTTTGTCGGCAACGGGGTAAAGGAACTCCAGGAAGGCAACGTCATCAGCGTCACCCCGGTTTCGGGAGTCGCCTCCATCGATATTCTGGGGGTTTACCCTACCCTGGAAACCCTGATCCCCCAGATCGCCCTGCTGGTAATTACCGCCGCTACCTTTGTAATCCAGCTCCGGCGGGCAAATGCCGCGAAGGCGGCGGTAAAGACGGCGTAAGGGGAATTTTTTAGGCACTAACTCAGGTCTTTTGACCATGAGAAAAATTTTTATAAGGAGCAAGTACAATGAAAATCAGGACACTGATGGTACTTCTTTTAATCGCTCTATGCGCCGCCGCGTTTGCCGGCGGCGGGCAGCAGGCCGGAAGCCGGCCCGAAAGTACGGTAAATCCCGGCGAGGATGCCGGCTTTACGGAATATCCCCTGGGGGATGACTTCGCGCTGGGGCCTCTCAATGTGGCAGGGGTGTATTTCCAGCCTGTGGACATGCTTCCCGCTTCCGCGGGGCTTGCGGCGTCCCAGTCGGATATGCACATAGAAGCGGATATTTCCGCGGCCGAAAATAACCGTCTTGGCTATGGGGTGGGAGACTTTGTACCCAACCTGACGGTCGATTATGAAGTGACCAGATCAACCGGGGAAAAGATCGAAGGCACCTTTATGCCCATGAGCGCCAGCGACGGCCCCCACTACGGCGCCAACATTAAGCTGCCCGGCCCCGGCGGGGCGGGGACCTACACCGTGCGGTTCCTCATCCGGAACCCTGAAGCCCAGGGCTATGTACTCCACGTGGATGCGGAAACCGGTGTTCCCGGCAGGTTCTGGAGTTCTCCCCTGGTGGCGGAGTGGACCGTAGACTACGCCGGTCCGGCCTGGTAGTGTAAAAAGGTGAGTTTTGAAGAACGGGAGTCCGCTCCCGTTCTTCTTGATTAAACCAGACTTTCGAATAAAAACAGGAAGAAGATGCTTAGATATCTCGTACAGGTAGTTCAGAATTTGCTGGCAACCGGGATACTTGCGGCTTTGCTGTTTGCCGCCCTTTATTGCGGGGAGGAAGCAGGCGGATGGGAAGCCGCCCGGAAGAGAAAGGCGCGCGCCCTTTGGGGCTGCGCCATAGGCGCGGGCGCATCTCTCGTTCTTGCCGTCCTGCGCCGGACTACCGCGCTTATCAGCCGGGGGTTTATTAACCTCTGGATTTTATCATTCGCCGTCATATCCGGCATTCTCTATATCCTCTTTCAGTGGGGGCTATTACAAAAACCATTACGGAAAATCCCTTTTCTGAAAAACCGGCCGCCCGTGGCCGAAGCTATTCCCGATTATGTAAGCGCCCTCCTCCTGGGGGCCTTGCTGTTTTACGCCATGCCTACTATTTTCCTCTACCCCACGGAATTCGCCCTGGCCGGGGAGAGCGTATTTACCACCGATTTTCTCTTTAAGCTTATCGGTTTTACGGCGGGATTGGCGGTAGTTATCCTTACCGTCCTGGCCCTCTATAAAACCGGCAGGGCAATGCCGGAGCCGTTTTTAAGGGTACTCCTTACCATTGCACTTTCCGTCAATATCTGCAATCAACTGACCGTTATCGTACAGTTTCTGCTGGCCCGGCGGATTATCCCCATGGTACGATGGCTTTTCAGAATCATCGTCGCCGTCTCCAGCTACAATTTTGTCTTTCTCTATGTCCTTATGGGTCTTGGCTTTTTGCTGCCCCTTGCGGTTTTTATCAAAAGTTTTAATTCCCTGCCGGTTTGCAATAACCCTGCCGAACACCGGAAGCTCCGCTTTTTCCGGCGGACAAACCGGCGCCGCTGCCTGACCGTCGCGGCGGGGTTTGCCCTTTCGGTTTTTCTCTTTACCTTTGTCAAAAGTTATATTGAGCGCGGGGTTGTGCTTTCCCCTGCGGAACCCATGACCCTGGCCGGGACTGAAATTATTATCCCCATTACCCAGGTGGAAGACGGGCATCTCCACCGTTTTGTGTATACCGCTTCGGACAATACCGAGATGCGCTTTATCGTGATCAGGAAAAACGCCGCGGCCTACGGGGTGGGGCTTGACGCCTGCGATATATGCGGCCCCACAGGTTATTACGAGCGGAAGGACGGGGTTATCTGCCGGCTCTGCGACGTGGTAATGAACATATCCACCATCGGTTTTAAGGGGGGCTGCAACCCTGTCCCCCTGGCCTACTCATTGAGAAGCGGGTCCATGATAATAGAAACTAGCGACCTGGAAAACGAAAAAGCCAGGTTTAAATAGAGCTTTCCCCCAAACCCGGCCGGTTTTGGGGATGTTACGACAGGGAGAAGGAAATGTTTTGGAGAATGGTACGGGGAACCCTTTTCAGGCAGAAGGGGAAGATGCTGATGGTAGCCTTTACCATCGCCCTGGGCGCGTCCCTGGCGACGGCCATGCTGAACGTGATGCTCGACGTGGGGGACAAGGTAAACCAGGAGCTTAAAACCTACGGCGCCAATATCAGCGTGCTGCCCCGGGGGGCGTCTTTGCTGGACGATCTTTACGGGGTAAGCGAAGGTTCCGGGGTATCGGACAAGTACTTGAACGAAGCGGAACTGGGAAAGATCAAAACCATTTTCTGGGCCTTTAATATCGTAGATTTTACTCCCTACCTCAACGCCCGCGCCCGCCTTGTTTCGGCACCCGCCGGAACCGGGGAGGTAAAGCTGGTGGGTACCTGGTTCAGCCGCCACCTGGAATTGCCTACCGGGGAAAGCCTGGACACGGGGATGCGGAACCTTAAAAGCTGGTGGGACCTGCGGGGCCGCTGGCTTGCCGACAGCGATACCGGCAGCGTCATGGCCGGCGAGGCCGCGGCGGCGAAATACGGCCTTAAGCTGGGGGATACCGTAGCCTTCCAAACCGGGGAAGGAAGCCGGGAATTTACCCTGGAGGGGATTTTCAGCGCGGGCGGCGACGAGGACGAGGCGTTTTACCTGCCCCTGGCAAGCGCCCAGGAAATGGCGGGCAGGCCGGGCCTGGTAAGCCGGGTTGAGGTGAGCGCCCTTACCACCCCGGACAACGAGCTTTCCCGCAGGGCGGCCCAGGATCCCAAGAGCCTTTCCATCAAGGAACATGAAACCTGGTACTGTACCGCATACGTAAGCGCCATCTGCTACCAGATAGACGAGGTGATAACGGACGCGGTTTCCAAACCCATAAGGCAGGTGGCGGAATCCGAGGGCGCTATTCTGGAAAAAACCCAGCTCCTTATGCTCCTTATCACCATATTGAGCCTGGCCGGTTCCGCCCTGGGGATATCCAACCTGGTTACCGCCAGCGTGATGGAACGGGCCGCCGAAATAGGGCTGCTTAAAGCGATAGGGGCATACGACGGCCCCATATCCGCCCTGGTGCTTACGGAAATTATTATCACCGGCATCCTGGGGGGGACGGCGGGTTACTTTGCGGGCCTGGGCTTTGCCCAGGTAATAGGCCGGTCGGTTTTCGGTTCGGCCATTGACATCAAGCCCATGGTGATACCGCTGGTGGCGGTGCTGGTTTCCCTGGTTACCCTGGCGGGAAGCCTCCCCTCGGTCCGGCTCCTCCTCTCCCTCCGCCCGGCCGAGGTGCTTCATGGCAGGTAAACACAGGGAAAAACCATGCGCTCCCGGAGAAAATCGCGGGCGGCTTTTCCCGCATAGGAACAAGGAATGAACAGGCAGCGTTTTTACGTGAAGATGGTGGTAAGTTCCCTGCTGCGGCGCCGTTCCCGGATGGTTGTGGCCCTTCTCGCGGTAGCCATAGGCGCCACTATACTTTCGGGGCTTATCACTATTTACTACGACATACCCCGGCAGATGGGCCAGGAATTCCGCTCCTACGGGACGAATTTCGTGCTGATTCCCGCAGGGCAGGATGCCGTTATGGACACGGAACTGGCGGAGGCGGCCCTTGCCCGCCTGCCCCGCGAAGGCCTTGTCGGGGCGGCGCCTTACCGCTACCGGACGGTAAAGATCAACGACCAGCCGTTCATGGCGGCGGGGACAGATCTGGCCGAAGCCCGGAAAACAAGCCCTTACTGGTTTGTCTCAGGTTCCTGGCCCGAAGCCGCCGGGGAAGCCCTTGTCGGCCAGGAAGTAGCGGATACGATACGGCTCCTGCCGGGAAGCCCTTTTACCGTTACCGGGGCCGCCCCTTCCGGGGAGGCTTTTAGCCGGGAATTTACCGTTTCGGGGGTTATGCAGTCCGGCGGCACCGAGGAAGCCTTTGTCTTTATGGCCCTGGGCGACTTCGAGGCCATGACCGGCGAGGCCGGGAAAATCGACGTGGTGGAGTGCAGCGTCTCCGCCCCGGCCGAAACCCTGGAGGCTCTTGCCGTGAAAATAGCCGCGGAGGTTCCGGGGGTAAGCCCCAGGCTGGTAAAGCGCCTTACCGAATCGGAAGGGGCGGTGCTTACCAAGCTCCAGGCTTTGATATACCTGGTAACGGTGATTGTCCTGCTCCTCATCATGATCTGCGTGGCTACTACCATGATGGCGGTGGTGGCCGAACGGCGGCGGGAAATCGGCCTGCGCAAAGCCCTGGGTGCGGCAAACAGGAGCCTTGCGGCTGAATTTCTGGGGGAAGGGATCTTCCTGGGCGGCCTGGGAGGCCTTTTGGGAGCGGTCTTCGGCTTTATGTTCGCCCAGGGGGTAGGGATCAACGTATTCAGCCGGTCCATTGCTTTCCAGCCGCTGCTCCTGCCGGTTACCATAGCGGCGTCCATCATCGTTACCGGGATCGCCTGCATCATCCCGGTACGGAGCGCCGCCGATGTGGACCCGGCCATCGTGCTGCGGGGGGAATGAAGGCGGAGCGCCGGCACGGATGCCCGGCACTGCCGGACAGGTGGAGTTTGCCTGCGGCAAACTCCGATGCCAAAATCCGGCATGGACGCCGGATTTTGGCACGCGCAAGGGATAGGAGCGGAACAAAAACGCTTGTGCGTTTTTGTTGGAGCGGATAGCCCGGTTTCCGGCGCGGAGCGCCGGAAATGCGCCCATATGCTTATAAAAATGCGTTTTACGGAGTCTGTTATGGATTTGCTGGAATTACAGGATATTTCCAAAGCCTACGGGTCCCTCCAGGCACTGCGGGATATCAACCTTGCGGTCAAGCAGGGGGAATGGCTTGCCATTATGGGGCCTTCCGGGTCGGGGAAAACTACCATGATGAACATTATCGGCTGTATGGACAAGCCTTCGGCCGGGCAGCTTATCCTGGACGGCGTGAATATTTCACGGGAAAGCGCGCGGAACCTGACGGCTATAAGGCGGGACAAGATAGGCCTTATTTTCCAGCAGTTCCACCTGGTAAATTACCTTACGGCCCTGGAAAATGTTATGGTGGCCCAGTACTACCACAGTATGCCCGACGAAAAGGAGGCGATGGAAGCCCTGGAACGGGTGGGGCTCGCCTCGCGCGCCAGGCACCTTCCCAGCCAGCTTTCGGGCGGGGAACAGCAGCGGGTCTGCATAGCGAGGGCGCTTATCAACTACCCCATGCTGATCCTGGCGGACGAGCCGACGGGAAACCTGGACGAGGCCAACGAGCAGATCGTTATCGACATTTTCAAGAAGCTCCACGCCGAGGGCAGCACTATTATCGTGGTAACGCATGACCCGGAGGTGGCGGAAGACGCGGAACGGACCGTGATCCTGGAACACGGGCGGCTGGCGCGGATTGTCGAAAACAGCAAATGAGGATCGGGGCAACAGGCTGCTGGGACAAGGGAGAAGGAGGACGTTTATGAGGAAAGGATTTTTTTGTTTTTTTGGGGTTCTGCTATTGGCGGCGGCGCTGCTTGCCGGATGCGCGAAACCGGCTTATAAAGACGGGGTCTATACCGGGAGGAGCGGCGAGGACGATACCGGCGCCTGGGGGGAGGTGACGATCACCATTGCCGGGGAAAAGATCGCGGACTGCCGCTTTGTCACCTGGCAGAAGGACGGGACCGTAAAGGGCGAAAATTACGGCAAGGTGAACGGGGAAATTTCCAGCCAGGATTTTTACAGCAAGGCCCAGCTCGCGGTCCGGGCTATGGAACAGTACGCCGCAGCCTACCGGGAAACAGGCGACCTTAAAAAGGTGGAAGCGGTGAGCGGGGCCACTATTGCCTACGACCAGTTTATCGAGGCGGTGGAAGCCGCCCTGGAAAAAGCCGCGAAATAGCGCAATATGCCGCATCTTCCGCCGGCAGGCCCGCAAAAAGGCGCCAAGGCCCGCAAACGGTGCCTGGCACCGTTGCGCGGCCTCCTCTGCGCCTCCGAGTATAACGCGAATTTTTGGTGACTGACACCGTTTTGGTTATTCGGCGGTTTCGGCTAATTCTTTCTGGTGTGCGCAGGGGTGCCTGGAAGCGCAAAGGGTGACTGACACCGTTTTAAGGTAAAGCGGGGCCAGTTGCTTCGGCATACATGCCGCCGCAACAGACCACGCCGTATTTTTCCTGGCGAATGATTGGAAAAAGAATATTGTTCCTGCGCCTCCTCGCCATTCATGGCGGGGAGGCGATTTGTTAATGGGTGCAAAAAACCTTTGAATTCATTGTACAAAAATATCGTATAACAATATAAGCAAAAATTTCATT
>JAIRYB010000042.1 GCA_031267955.1 Spirochaetaceae bacterium
GACGGCCCCACCACGATTTACATTGCCGCGAAACTCGCCCCCCACCTCCTGGCGACCGTGGCGGTGGCGGCCTATTCCTACATGGCCCTGGTACCCCTTATCCAGCCGCCCATTATGAAGCTCCTGACCACGAGAAAAGAGCGGCTCATCAGGATGCGGCAGCTCCGGCCGGTTTCCAAAACCGAAAAAATCGTCTTTCCCATGGTGGTGTTCACCCTGAGCCTCATCCTTATCCCGCCGGCGGCGCCCCTTATCGGCTGCCTCATGTTCGGCAATTTTATCAGGGAAATCGGCGTGGTAGACCGGCTTTCCAATACGGCCCAGAACGAGTTGATAAACATCGTGTCCCTGTTCCTCTCCCTGGGGGTGGGCAGCCAGATGACCCCGGAAAAGTTCCTGAACCCTTCGTCCCTGATCATCGTGGTCATGGGCCTGGTAGCCTTCGCCATCGCCACCGCCACGGGGGTACTGGTGGCCAAGTTTATGAATCTCTTCCTGAAAGAGAAGATCAATCCCCTCATCGGTTCCGCCGGCGTTTCCGCGGTGCCCATGGCCGCCCGGGTTTCCAACAAGGTCGGCCTGGAGGAAGACCCCGGCAACTTCGTCCTGATGCACGCCATGGGCCCCAATGTGGCCGGAGTCATCGGAACCGCGATAGCCGCAGGGGTAATGATAGCGGTTTACGGCGGGTAAGGGTAACGGCGTTTCGTGGCGGTTATGCAACGGTCCGGATTGTTTAACCGTCCGGCCCCATATCGGCGGCGGCATCAAACGGATGCCGCTGTGCATTTTGCGCTATAGATTCCGCCCGAAGAGTTCCGTATAGACAAGCCGCCCGTCCCGGTGTTCGCTTTGCATAAGGCTTACGCGGCGTACGGGTGATTCAAGCTGTACCGGAAAGGGCGCAAGTTCCGCTTTTAGCCGCAGTTCCCGGCCCAGGGTGATGTGGGCGTTGAAAGGCCGCCTGTCAAAGGAAAGGGCCTCCCCGTTTGCCGGAAAACGCGGAGGCGCGGGCGCCGCGACCGCCTCAATGCGTTTTACCAGCCCTGCCCGCAGTTCCAAAAGTTTTTCCAGACCCGGGC
The DNA here is from genome assembly GCA_031267955.1 of Spirochaetaceae bacterium. GTDB lineage: Bacteria > Spirochaetota > Spirochaetia > Treponematales > Breznakiellaceae > JAIRRR01. The sequence continues at coordinate 1,083 of JAIRYB010000042.1, forward strand.
TGCCGGGAACGGCGCTTATGTACCAGAGTTCTTTCCCGCTGCGGCGGAAACAGCCGGCCCGGTCGAAAATTACCGAAAAGGGGCCTGGGGAAGGGAAGGCGGCGATCGCGTCCCGTATGGCCGGAACAAAGCCCGCGTTGGTTTCGCCCAAAAAGACAAGGGTAAGGTGGAGGTTGCCGCGGCGTGAAAAATTCCCCTTGGCCGCCAGGGCGCGCAGCCTTTCCTGTATTTCAAGGATGCGCCCGGTAAATTCCTCGTCAAAATTAACGGCAATAAAGAGTCTCATATCGCTATTATAACGGGTTTGGGCTGGCATAAAAACCCGCCGTGTTATATTGAGCAATGGCGGCGTCCTATGGTCTTTTCCTTGAGGGCATAGGCCGAAGGGAGGCCGAAGGGGCTGGTGTACCGGAATTCCGGACCGAAATGCTTTTGCCCTGGCCTTTGTCCTGAAGCGATTGTCCGGAAACGTCTAATTTGGTATAATGGGCGCAATCCATAAGCGAAAGGAGCGCAAATGAAACCAACAGGATGGATATGCGCGTCTATAATGATAATAGCGGCGGTTTCCCTTGTACCCGCCCAGCCCCGGCAAGACCGTGCCGGCAAAACCGGGGAACTGCGCTTCGGCCTTTCCACCGAGCCGGCAACCCTCGATCCTTTAAGCCCCGCCAATACCGCGGACGGGCGGAGCGTGCTTTTCAATGTATTTGAGGGGCTTGTTAAGCCAACCCCCGACGGCAGCCTTGAACCTGCGGCGGCGGAAAAATACGCTGTGGAACAGGACGGCCTTGTGTACAATTTTACCCTGAGGGAAGGGCTTCTCTTTCACGATGGGTCGCCGGTAGCGGCGGAAGACGTGGTTTTTACTTTGGAAACCGCCAAGGCCAATCAATTTGAAGGCTTTACCAATATTTCCGCCGTAGAAGCTCAGGGCAGGAGGGATATACGGATCACGCTGAAAGAAAAAGACCCTGAATTTCTTACTAACCTGACGGTCGGGATTGTGCCGAGAAACAACAGCGACCGTGAAAAGAAGGCTATCGGGACCGGGCCTTTTATCATTGATTCCTATACGACGCAGCAGTCCCTGGTGCTGGTAAAAAACCCCAATTACCGCAGGCCCGGTTATCCAAAGCTCGACAAAGTGACGATAGTGTTTGTGGCGGATTCCGACGGCCTGCTCACCGCGCTCCGGGGGGGCAACATTGACGGGGCGGCTATAACAGGCGCCCTGCTCCAGCAGCTTCCCGGAAACAGTTTTGATGTTGTCCCCGGCTATTCCAACTCGGTACAGCTTCTGGCGCTCAACAACAGCGCCAAACCCCTTGACGATGTCCGGGTGCGCCGCGCCCTGAATTACGCGGTCGATGTCCAGGAGATTATCGATACCGCTTTTTACGGCAGGGGGGAGCCTTCCGGCAGCCCCCTTATTCCGGGCCTTGGCCGCTACTATGAAACTTCGCTTAAAAACCCTTACCCGGCCGATGCCTCCAGGGCGAAATCCCTGCTTGCCGAGGCGGGATATCCTGACGGATTCCCCCTGGAAATAACCGTGCCTTCCTCATACGTAATGCATGTAGACACCGCCCAGGTGCTGGTGAACCAGCTTGGAAAAATAGGCGTCACTGCCAGGATTAGACAGGTCGATTGGGCGACATGGCTTTCCGAAGTTTACCAGAAACGCCGTTTCCAGGCGACGATCGTTTCCCTGGATTCCAACAGTATTTCCCCCCGGTCATTTCTCGCCCGCTACCGTTCAAACGCCGGGAGCAATTTTATCAACTTTAAAAGCGCGGATTTTGACAGCCTTTACGACGCGAGCCTTTCGGAACCGGACGATGCCAAACGTGCGGCTATATACAGGAGCGCGCAAAAACTGATATCCGATAACGCGGCAAGCGTCTATATCCAGGATATCATGGGCTTTAAGGTCTTCCCCAGAGGGCGTTTCAGCGGGCTGCTCAACTATCCGCTTTACGTAACCGATTTTTCCACTATTACCGGCCAATAACACGGATTTTAATTAAGATGGGTTTTATCGGAAAAAGGCTCGCGGTAACGCTGCTGACCCTGTTTTTAGTGTCCTTCCTCACCTTCGCGGCCTTTTCCGTTATTCCCGGCGATCCGGCGCTTCTTGCCCTGGGGATTGAAGCTTCGGACGAACAGATTGCCGCGCTCAGGGCGGAAATGGGGCTTGACCGGGGCTATTTCGAACAGTATTTCTCCTGGCTCGGCAGATTCCTCACAGGCTCTCTGGGCAGTTCTTCCCGTTTCCGCGGGCAGTCGATTTCCGCCCTTGTCGCCGAAAGGCTGCCGGTAACTTTTTCCCTTGCCCTTATTTCGCTTATCCTGATTCTCCTCTTATCCGTGCCGCCGGCAATGCTATCCGTAAAAAAGGAAAACAGCGTTACCGACAGGCTGCTGAATACTTTTACGGCGCTAACCATTTCCTTTCCCGGTTTTTTTCTGGGCATACTGTTTATCTGGATATTCGGCCTTGTACTTCGCCTCTTCGTCCCGGGGGCGTATGTTGATTACCGCGATAATTTTCCCTCTTTCCTCGGCTACCTTTTTTTCCCCGCCCTCGCGATCGCCATCCCCAACGCGGCAGTGCTTGTCAAATTTCTGCGGGGGGCTATATTCAGGCAGCTTAAAAGCGATTATGTGCGTACCGCACTGAGCAAGGGCAGTACCCGGCGCAGGGTTCTCCGGGAGCATGTGCTTAAAAACGCGGCCATCCCCGCGATAACTACGCTGGGCATGATTGTCGCGGAAATTTTTTCCGGGAGCATTGTCATTGAACAGGTGTTCGGCATTCCCGGAATAGGGCGGCTCCTCATAGCCTCGATCGGCTCCCGCGATTTTGCCATGGTACAAACGCTGGCGGTTTATATCGCCTTTGTGGTGGTGCTTGCCAATACCGTCGCGGATATTGCCATCAGGATCGTCGATCCCCGGATCCGTTTCCGCGCCTGATCCGGAGCCTGTCGGAGTTCGCCAATGAAAGAAAAAGCGGAAACAGATTTTATAATAGGCGTGTTTCTTTCGGCGCTGGTACTTGTTATGGCCCTGATCAGTTTTTTCTACACCCCCTACGGCTACAACGACATGGACAGCTCTGTACGTTTCAGCCCTCCCGGGGGCGGGCACCTTTTCGGTACCGATAATTTCGGGCGCGACGTTTTTTCCAGAATCATGGAAGGCGGCAAATACACCCTGTTTGTGGCCCTGCTTACCGTGGCGGGAAGCGCCCTTGCCGGTTCCTCGATCGGCCTCCTCTCGGGCTATGCGGGCGGCGCGGCTGACGAAATTATCATGCGCTTAATGGACGCGCTGAGTTCGTTCCCCGGAATACTCCTGGCCCTCGTAATGGTATCCCTTTTAGGCAGCGGGGAAGGCCCGCTTGTCGCCGCGCTGCTCGTCCTGTTCATCCCAAGTTTTGTGCGTATTGTGAGGAGCGGCGTACTCCAGTACAAGGGGCGCGATTTTGTAAAAACAGCGGAACTCTGGGGCTGCCCGCCGGCGCGCCTTCTGTTTGCGCATATTCTGCCCAATCTGCTTTCCTCCCTGCTTTCGGCGGTGGTCCTGGGGCTGGGCAACGCCATACTCGCCGAAGCCACGATGAGCTACCTCGGCCTCGGCATACAGCCTCCCCTGCCCTCCTGGGGGCGCATGCTCGCCGAATACCAGGCTTTCCTTTTCAACGCCCCCTGGTGCGCCCTGGCCCCGGGAATTATGATAATGCTGACGGTACTGGCGTTCCACTATCTGGGCGAGGGGATCCGCCGCCGATATGTACGGGGCCAGATATGACGCCGCTTCTCCGCGTAAAGGAACTGGCCATAGATATTGTACACGGCAAAGATACTTTTCCCGCGGTTAAAAGCATAAGTTTTGAAATTGGGGAAGGGGAAATTCTCGGTATTGTAGGAGAGTCCGGCTGCGGGAAAAGCCTTACCGCCCTTTCCATTCCGGGCCTGCTGCCCCGGGCCGCCCAGGCAAGTTCCGGTTCGATTTTTTTTGAAGGGCGGGATCTGCTCACGCTTCCCGAACAGGATCTCTGCCGCATCCGGGGAAAAGAGATTTCGATGGTCTTCCAGGAACCCCTCCTGTCCCTCAACCCCCTTCTGCGCGTCGGACGGCAGATAGAAGAATCGCTTTTATTGCACGGGAAAAAGGACAGGAAGGGCAACCGGGAACAGGTTCTGGATATTATGGCGAGGCTGGGGCTGCCCGATCCGCCCAGCCTAATCCGCGCCTACCCCCACCAGCTTTCAGGCGGCATGTGCCAGCGGGTAATGATTGCCCTGGCCATGATATGCGGGCCCAGGCTGCTCATCACGGACGAGCCGACTACGGCGCTTGACGCAACAATCCAGACGCAGATTCTTGGGCTTATCAAAAAAATCAATAAGGAGCGCGGAACGGCGATTCTTTTTATATCGCACGATCTCGGCATTATCA
>JAIRYB010000085.1 GCA_031267955.1 Spirochaetaceae bacterium
CTTTTATCGACCTTTCGGCGGATTTCCGTTTTGACGACGACCAGGCGACTTTTAGCGCGTGGTACGGCAAATCCTACGAATTCCCCGAACTGCGCCGCTGTTCGGTTTACGGCCTGCCCGAGCTTAACCGGGCGCGGATCAGGGAGCTCGCCGCGAAAGGGCCGGTGATCATCGGGAACCCCGGCTGCTATCCCACGGCGGCGTCGCTCGCGGCTTTTCCGGCGCTGGCCGGCGGCATTGCCGGGGACGGCGTGATCATCGCGGACGCCGCGTCCGGCGTCACGGGCGGCGGCCGGGAGCCTTCCCGCGCCTTCCATTACCCGGAATGCGCCGATTCGGTCGGGCCGTACAAGGTGGGCGCGCACCGGCATACCCCCGAAATTGCCCGGAATCTGGCGGCGGTCGCCGGGCGGCCGGTACCCCTCGTTTTCACGCCCCACCTGGCGCCCATGAACCGGGGCATACTGAGTACCATGTACATCCCCCTCTCCGATTCCTGGAAAAGCGGGGCTTCCGGCGCGGTCCGCCCGGCCACTGCGGAGATCGAGGGCAAGGCGCGGAAGATCCGGGAAATTTACGCGGATTATTACCGGGACGAACCTTTTGTGCGCGTACTCCCCGCGGGGGCCGCCGCCGCGTCGGGCAGGGTCCGGCATTCGAACTTTTGCGACATTTCGCTGCACCTCGACCAGGCCGGCGCCGTGCTGATAGCGGTATCCGCCATTGACAACATGGTTAAAGGCGCGGCCGGACAGGCTGTGCAGAATATGAACATAGTGTTTGGTTTCAAAGAAAACGCGGGGCTTGGGGCGGTTCCGGCGCTGTTTTAACCGATAAGGGGGCCTGTTACCGGGGGGCGGGCGGCATGGTTTTAAGGCCGCTTTCCGGCCCCCCTGCGGCCGGGCCAAGGTCCCGGCCTACCCCCCCGGAAAGATCACGGTTGTTTTTGCCAAGGAGGATCGATGAGGGAGATTTCGGGCGGCGTATGCGCGCCCAGGGGTTTTAGGGCCGGCGGCATCCGCTGCGGGATCAAGGCGTCTTCGCGGAAACGCGATCTGGCGCTCATTGTATCGGACAGGCCCTGCGCGGCCGCTGGGGTTTTTACCACGAACCGGGTACAGGCGGCCAGCGTCATTGTCAGCAGGGAACACATTGCGGCGGGGACGCTGCGCGCTGTTATCGCCAACTCCGGGAACGCCAACGCCTGTACCGGGGAAGAAGGGCTTCAGGCGGCGCGCCGCATGGCCGCCCTTACGGCGGAAAGGCTCTCCGTTCCGGGCGGCGCGGTACCCGCCGGGCAGGTGGCGGTGGCTTCCACCGGCGTCATCGGCGTGCCGCTTCCCGCCGGCGCGATAGAACGGGGGATAGCCGGCCTTTTCGCCGCCCTGGAAAGCAGCGCGGAGGGGCATGACGCGGCGCTGGAGGCAATCATGACTACCGACACCCGGAAGAAGGGCGGCGCGGCGGAGATCGAAATAGGCGGCGCGGCGGTCCGGATCGGGGGCATGGTCAAAGGGTCGGGGATGATCCACCCGAACATGGCGACCATGCTGGGTTTTATCACCACCGACGCGGATATAAGCAGGGGTATGCTGGACCGGGCACTGCGCCGGGCGGTGCGGCGTTCGTTCAACAGGATTACTGTTGACGGCGACAGTTCGACCAACGACACGGTGCTGGTACTTGCCAACGGCGAGGCGCGCAACCCCCCGGTAGAAACGGACGGCGCAGGGTACGAGGCATTCGCCTCGGCGCTGGAATCGTTCTGTGCCGGGCTTGCCCGCGCCATGGCCCGCGACGGAGAGGGCGCTTCCCGGCTCATGACGGTAACAGTGCGCGGCGCAGCCGGCGAGGACGACGCGGAGATACTCGCGAAATCCGTGGCTTCCTCAAGCCTGGTCAAAGCCGCCTGCCACGGCGCGGACGCCAACTGGGGCCGGGTACTCTGCGCCCTGGGTTATGCCGGCGTACCCTTTGATCCGGGCGCGGTATCGGTGCGTTTCGCGAGTCCTGCGGGGACCGTCCTGGTCTGCGAAAAGGGCGGGCCGGCGGCTTTCTCCGAAGAGGACGCCGCCCGCGTACTTTCACAGGAAGAAGTGGAAATACTGGTTGACATCGGGGGCGGGGGGGGCGGCGCGGCGTCCGTGTGGGGCTGTGATTTAACCTGCGACTATGTCAGAATAAACGGGGATTACCGCAGTTAACGCGGTTTAATTTACAGGACACGGAACGCGCAAGGGATTGCAGGGGTGCGGCAGACCGAAGGTCTGCAAGCAGCCACGGCGCCGTGCGCCGGGGCCGGAGCGTGCGGGCACGCGGAGCCCCGGAAAGCCCGGTCCCCGCCGGAGGCGGGGATGCGCCCGAATCCCAAATGAAAAATCGGTGGGGAAAACAATGAACGATACAACGGCCAAAAACTCGGATCTGGTAGAAATACTGACCAGGGCTCTGCCCTATATCCAGAGGTTTCAGGGGAAAACCATTGTGGTTAAATACGGCGGCGGAGCCATGATCAATGAAGCGCTGAAAGAGGCGGTGATCCGCGATGTGATACTGCTTTCCCTGGTGGGGATACGGGTGGCGCTGATACACGGGGGCGGTCCCGAAATAGACCTTATGCTCAGGGCGCTGGGAAAGGAAAGCCGTTTTGTGCGCGGGCTTCGCTATACCGACGAAGAAACCATGGATATAGTGCAAATGGTTCTTTGCGGACGGGTGAACAAGGAAATTACCGCCATGATTCAGGCGGGCGGCGGCAAGGCTATGGGCCTGTGCGGTATTGACGGCGGCCTTCTCAGGGCGCGCAGGTTCAAACCGGACGGCGAAGACCTGGGGCTGGTCGGCGAAATCGAATACGTGGAGGCGTCGCTTCTTGACACCCTGCTTGATTCCGCGGTTATCCCGGTAATTTCCCCGGTGGCCCTTGGGCTGGACGGGGACGAGTGCAAGTCGCTTAACGTAAACGCCGATACCGCCGCCGCGCGGATCGCCGTGGCTCTGGGCGCGGAAAAACTGATGCTTATGACTGATGTCCGGGGCATACTGCGGGACACCCAGGACCCGGAATCGCTTGTCAGGGTGATCCGGCGGCCGGATCTGGACCAGCTTAAGACAGAGGGCGTGGTGACAAAGGGGATGATCCCCAAGGCCGACTGCTGCGCCCTTGCCGTCGACGGCGGGGTTAAGCGTGCCCATATTATCGACGGCCGCCTGCCCCACGCCCTCCTTGTCGAACTGTTTACCGACGAGGGTATTGGGACGATGATAGAGTAGCGAAAAAATAACGGAGGAATTGTTATGAGTGATGTTTTTATAAATGCCTATCACCGGCTGCCGGTAACTTTTACGCGGGGGGAGGGGGCCTGGCTTTGGGACACCGGCGGGAAGAAGTACCTGGACTTTGGTTCCGGTATTGCCGTAAACAGCCTGGGCCACGGCCACCCGGCGCTGGTCAAGGCGCTACGGGAACAGGCCGCGAAACTCATCCACGTTTGCAATTACTACCAGAGCGATACCGCCGTCCGGTTCGCGGAAAGGCTGATAGCCGCCTGTTCCCGCGCCGGCATGAAAAAACTGTTCCTCGCGAATTCCGGGGCGGAGGCCAACGAAGGCGCGGCAAAGCTTGCCCGGAAGTATTCGCTTAAAAAATACGGCCCCGGCCGGCACCGGATCGTAACGCTCAAGGGGAGTTTTCACGGCAGGACCATTACCACTCTTTCCGCCACCGGGCAGGAGAAGTTCCACAAGGATTTCGGGCCTTTTACCGAAGGCTTTGCCTTTATCCCCGGCGGCGACATCGGGGCCCTGGACAGGGCGCTGGACAAGACCCGGACCGCGGGCCTGCTCCTGGAGGCGATCCAGGGCGAAAGCGGAATCATCCCCCAAAGCCCGGAATTTATCGCGGAGGCGGCAAAACTATGCGCGGAAAGGGACATACTCCTCATGTTCGACGAGGTCCAGTGCGGGACGGGCAGAACCGGCGCCTTCCTGGCCTGCGAGCATTACGGCGTAAAGCCCGATGTGGTAACCCTGGCCAAGGGCCTGGCCGGGGGCGTCCCCGTCGGCGCCTTCCTTGCCGGCGAAAAGGCCGCCGATACCCTCGAATCGGGGGACCACGGCTCAACCTTCGGCGGCAACCCCCTGGCGGCGGCGGCGGGGCTGGCGGTGCTGGAAACAGTGGACAGGCCCGCCTTTCTCGCGGAAATTTCCAGGAAAGGGGAGAGGCTCGTCTCCGCCGTCAAAGCCTGGAATCATCCCAGGGTAAAGGAAGTCCGGGGCAGGGGCCTTATGGCGGGCGTGGATATCGAGGGTGAGGCCGGCGCCGTGCTTGAAAAAGCGCTGGAAGCGGGGTTGCTGCTACTGTCGGCCGGCCCGAACACCCTGCGTTTCCTCCCGCCCTACATCATAAGCGACGCGGAAATAGAGCGGGGCCTTGAGATACTGCGCGGAATTTTGTAGGCGGGAGGAAGGCGGAATATGCCGCCCCGGCCGGGGGAGTCGCCGCGGAAACTACAGAACGGCGGCGGAAACGGCCGGGCGGCCGCGGTTTTAAGCCGGGGCCCCGCTTTCCGCCTCTTACTCGGCCAGGTCCGACAGGGAGATGGGCCTGGGGGAATCATTTTCCCCCTCGATCGCGGAAAGCTCTTCCAGCAGTTCCTTGCCCCGCTTTGAAAGTTTTTCCGGAATTTTAACGATAAGCTTGATGTAAAGATCCCCCCGGCGCACGCCCGAGGGTACCCCTTCGTTCCTGATGC
>JAIRYB010000126.1 GCA_031267955.1 Spirochaetaceae bacterium
TTCACAGGTGAACAAAGTGTAGGGAGCGCAAACTCCAAATTGGGAGATAATGGCGTTTTTATTGGAGCGGATAGCCCGGTTTCCGGCGCTTCGCCTGCCGGCGGCGGCAGGCGAAGCGCCGGAAATGCGCCCAAAACAAAATCCACAATTTGAATCGTGTCTCGCTGCTAGGGCCGGTACAGTTCCTCCCACGCATAGATAAACTGCAGGGCGTATTGCTGGATACCGTCAAACCAGGTGTCGATAAAGGCGGCCAGGTCTTCGCCCACATAGCGGTAATGCCAGCTTTCCCAGCGGTAACCGGTAGCGTCTTCGTAACCATCGGGGAAAGAGAGGGACCAGCCGAACCGGCCGGCATGCTCCAAAATCCAGCGGCCGGCCCCGGTCCGGGCAAAGCTGTCATCAATGGAACCAAAATCCACCGCAAGCCCCGTCTGGTGCTGGCTGTAACCCGGACGGGCGGACTCACGATCCGCCGCCTCCCGGCCCATCTCCCTGACATTGCGGTCGTATACCTCAACCTGGTACACATAGGAACGGTAGGTGGAGGAGACCACCAGGACCACACCATCGGCGCGGGCCGCAGCGGCCATACGTTCCAGGGCCTCCGCAGCGGGCCGGCGGAGCATAAGCCCCCGGCGGCCCAGCTCGTAGGAACCGGGACTCAGCTCCACCAGGTCCTCCGGCTCGTAGCCCTCCGGCAGGGAGTGGCTTTTATCCACCAGACGCCGTAAAAAGGGGTCCCCCTCCAGACAGCCCAGCAGATCCAGAACAAAGGCCGGACTTTCCGCCGCCACCGCCTCCAGCCTGACCGCAAGCTCCGGGGGAATCCCCGCGTTGTTCAGGGCCCCGGTAATCATACCGGCACTTGCCGCGGCAAATGTTGCGGCCGTGGTACCTGCCGCGGCCCCTGCCGGAGCATCCGCCGGGTCCTTCCCCGTCAAAGCCATAATCGCCTCCCCCAGATCGGGCAGTTCCTCCGCAGGGGAAACCGCCCCGGCGGAATACGCCGGGTTCCGCGGCTTCTCACAGGACAAAAGCGCCGCAGCAAAGACCGGGAAAAGAACGAACAGAACCCCCGGAAGGGAGCCCCAAAAGCCAAAACAACGGGTACGGTAAAACACAGCCCCAGACTATAACCCCAAACCCAAAAGCTTACAAGAATTCATAAGGGGGGGCCACTTACCGGACAGTTTCTGCGCAGCTTCAATTCCGGCCTGGCCCCCCCTGGGCTCCACAAAAAACCCTGCGGGTTTTTTGTTCCGCCCACCCCCCAATCGGGTGCCTGGCACCAAATTGGTGGCACCAATTTGGCGGGCGGTTGACTGTTGCGGTTCCGCCGGAATAAGGTAATACCATATGGGAAGCGGCGCAGCCTTGGTCTTCAACATCCAGCGTTTTTCAATTCATGACGGTCCGGGAATCAGAACCACGGTTTTCCTCAAAGGCTGCAACCTGCGGTGCTATTGGTGCCATAACCCCGAATCCCTCAAGACAACGCCGGAAATACAGTTTATCCCGTCCCGCTGCATAGGCTGCGGGGCCTGCGCGGCGGCCTGCCCGTACCCTCCGGGCTCTCCTCCGGGTTGTCCTTCGGGCTCTCCGGAGGGTGGAAAAAAGAGGACGGCCCGGTTTACGTCCGCGTGCCGGGGCTGCGGGGCCTGTGCGGAAGCCTGTTATGCGGGGGCCATTACTCTGGCGGGGAAAAAATACGGCGCCGGGGAAATGACGGAGCTGCTCCTCAAAGACGGGCCGCTGATGAAAAGCTCCGGCGGGGGCGTTACCTTTTCCGGCGGGGAGCCGCTTTTACAGGCCGATTTTATTGCCGCCGTTTTCACCGCCCTCGGGGCGGAGGGCGTACATACCGCGGTCGAAACGGCTTCGAATGTTCCCTGGGGGGCTTTCGAAAAGATACTCCCCCTGACCGGCCTTTTTATCTGCGATATCAAGGCCGCGGACACGGAACTGCACCGGCGGGGCACGGGGGCCGGCAATGAACGTATCCTGGAGAACCTGCGCCGCCTTGCCGCCGCGGGGGCGGATATACTCTTTCGTATACCTGTTATTCCGTCATATAATGATACTATGGACAATATACTTGAAACCGGCAGGTTCATCAGAAGCCTGGGCAGACCGCTGCCTGTGGAACTTCTTGCCTTTCACAATATCTGCGCCGGCAAGTACGACGCCCTGGGCAGGGAATTCACCGCCCGGGGAACACAGCCTCCGCCGGGGGCTTTAATGGAAAAATTGGCAGACGCGCTCCGGGCGCTGCAATTGGAGGTTATATGGAAACAGCAGTAACGGCAGGAGAAAAAACCCGAATCGACAGCCTCAGGGAAAACGCCTTCGCAAACGGCCATCACCCGAACAACTGGATCGAGATGACGTACCTCAGGGGAAAGGCGTATATGGATACCTGTGAGGAGTGGTCCCACAATGTGCGGCGGGCGAAGATCGAGGCGTACATTCTTGACAACTATACGGTGGAAGTAACTCCCGGCGAGCTTCTGGCAGGACGCTTCTCCCATGACGTTGTTCTTACGGAGGAGCAGGAAACGATACGCCAAAAGGGGCGGGAGGCCATAAAACTGGGCGGACGCCTCAGCGGGTGGGGATCCGCGGCAACCGGCCACCGGGTGGTGGATTATGAACGGATCCTCAACCGGGGGGTAAAGGCGATCCTCGCTGAAATCGAAGAAAAACTTAGCCCCCTTGATTTCTACAATCCCGAGGACGCGGGAAAAACCGCCTTTTACCGGGCTTCAAAGATCTCCCTTGAGGCGTTCTGCCGTTTCGCCGGCCGTTTCCGGGAAAAGCTCCTGGCCCTGGCGGAGGGGGAGACCGATTCCCGGCAGAAGGCCGAGTACCTGGCCATGGCGAAGAACTTTGAGAAGGCCCCCTACGAACCCTGCACAAACTTCTACGAAGCCCTGCAGATAGTCTGGTATGCGGAATTTGTGTTTGCCCTTATCGGCGACACATCCCTGGTAGGCCGGCCCGACAGTTACCTCTACCCCTTCTATCAACGGGACATCGAACAGGGCATTATCACCAGGGAAAGGGCCTATGAGATGATCGCCTGTTTCTATCTCAAGCAGAACGAAATTTACGACACCTGGCCGGGTTCCCTCATGGTGGGCGGCGTAGACCGGCAGGACCGGCCCGTGTGGAACGAGCTTACTGAAATGTTTATTGAAGCCATAGAAACCACCGGCCTTATCAATCCATCGGTTTCCGTGGCCTACACCAGGGACATGCCCCGGCACATCCTGGACAAATGCGTGGATATTATTTCAAAGGGCTACACCAAGCCTTCGATATTCAACGACCGCATCGTGCGCAGGGGCCTTGAAGACGCCGGAGTAGACTCCGTGGACGCCCGGCAGTACATCCACAGTACCTGTGTAGAAATTACCCCCATCGGCTGTTCCAATATCCAGGTAGCCAGCCCCTATATAAACCCCACAAAAGCCCTGGAGCATGTTCTTGGCAGGGGAAAGGTTCTTTTCGGCACCGACCAGGCTTTGAACGTGCATGTGCATTATGACAAGTTCAAGGATATTCCCATCAACGACGATGACCTCAAGAATTTCGACAGCTTCTATGCGGCGGTCAAAAAAGTAATGGCCCAGATCATCCAAAAGGCGGTAGCTCTGAACTGTAATTACTCGCTCTACACCAGCCGCTACCATTCGTCGCCCCTCGCATCGGCCCTGTTGAACGACTGTATCGAACGGGGTAAAGATTCGGGGGCAGGCGGGGCGAAGTACAATTTCTTCTACCCCTGTTTCCCCGGTTATGTTACCCTGGTGGATTCCCTGGCGGCGATCAAAAAGGCGGTCTTTGAGGAAAAGAAAATCAGCCTTGAGGAACTGGCCCGCCTTTGCTCCACCGACTTCAAGGATGAAGAACGGATGCGCCAGTACCTGGTAAACCGCTGCGCCAAATTCGGCAACGACGACGACGAGGTTGATGAAATTGGCAAGGATTTCTACGACTTCCTCCGCGAAGAACTGACAAAATACCGCCACTGTCTGGGCGAAGCCGCCACCTTCCACCCCAGCTATTTCGCGTGGATCATGCACGGCATGCTCGGCAAAGACGCCGCCGCAACACCCAACGGCAGACGTCAGGG
>JAIRYB010000164.1 GCA_031267955.1 Spirochaetaceae bacterium
GGAAGGCATTCCCGCACCAGTTCGTTTATCTGCCGCGCCCCAAGGCTGGCCCCCAGAACGAGGAGTATAGGCTCCTCCCCCTCAATTCCCAAAAACGCGCGGCCCGATTTCGCGCAGGCGGCGCGGAATTCCGGGCGTATGGGGTTGCCGGCGTAAACGGCCCGGCCGCGCGCCGCGGGCGGAAGAAGGCCGGCGGTTTCCCGGAACGCGGTAAAGACCTTTTCCGCGAAACGGAGATTTATCCGGGTGGCAAGGCCCGGCGAAAAGTCGCTTTCATGGGTAAAGACAGGTATTTTGAGAGTGGAAGCCGCCGCGCAGGGGGGGACGCTTACAAAACCGCCCTTGGAAAAGAGCAGCGCCGGTTTTTCCCGGCCAAGGATTTTCCGGGCGGCGAAAAAGCCGGCCAGTACTTTGAAGATGTCGGCAAAATTCTTTAGGGAAAGATAACGCCTGAGCTTGCCCGCGGGGATGCCGCGAAATTCGATACCGGCATCTTCAACAATGGCGCGATCCATGCCGGTATCCGAGCCGATCCAGAAAACCCGGCAGGGGAAAATTTTTTTCAGGCTGGCGATAATCGCAAGGCCCGGGTAAATATGGCCGCCGGTCCCCCCGCCCGCAAAGGCGATAGTGATCATGGGGCAATCCTAGCATTTTTCAGGCGCTATTACCAGAGCAATTCCCGGTTCCGCTGCCCGGGGCAAAAAGCGGACAAATCCGGGCCTGCGAAGTATAATAGAAGAGAGGCAGGCCGCGTTATGGAAATAAAAAAAACACAGAAAATTGTCGATGCCCTGTCGGACCGCTTTAAGGATGTTTGGAAACTGCTTTCGGAAACTTCGCTTTTTTTAAGCCGCGCCGGGGAAATCGAAAATTACGACAGCCAGCTCCGCCAGTGGCGCGCCGAACTCCAGTCATTCCGCAAAAACCCCCAGGAAATACAGCGCATCCGGCTTGAAATAATCGCCCTGCGGAAAAGCCTGCGCCTTCTGGGCTATGATCTCAGCCTGGGGGGCCAGTACCTCATTCTGGACGGTTTCCGCAACGACGCCGCGCTGGCGGAAGGATTCAGGCGGGTGGTTCTTTACCTTACGACAGCTACCATCTATTATCTTGCCGGCGACGGCAACCATATCGAACTGGCGAATTACCTTGAAAGGCAGCTTATCACGGAAAGGGCGATAACCGAACACAACCGCATCCTGGACAAACACTACCTGTGGTACGCGCGGCAGGGGCAGAATCTCTACCTTTCCGGTTCCGATACAGAGGGCAAGGATGATTACGAACGGCTCAAAGCCGAGGTAGACGCCAATGTCTTTTTGTTTTTGCGCTGCCTGAAAAAACTTAGGTGACCCGTGTTCACTTAAGAACGGGTCTCCGTTTTACGCGGGAAGCGCAGCAAACCCCCAGGGACAAAAGCAACTGGGAAAACGCCGCGGCAAGAACCGTGGCGGCGGTCCAGGCGAACAGTTCCGGCGTTTCAAGGTGGGCCTTGGCCAGCTGCATCCCCGCGCCCAGGCTGCGCAGGGGCTGTACCAGAACTTCGGCCGCGACCACTACTTTCCAGCACAGGGAAAGGGAGTTCCTTAAACCGGCCAGCGCAAAGGGGGCTATGCCCGGAAGGTAAAGATAACGGAGCGCGTCGGGGCCGGTAATTTTAAAGACGAGGACAAGCTCGCGGTAAGAGGAATCCAGCGACTTTATTCCGGCGACAGTGTTCGCGGCCATTACCGGGAAGATCATAAGAAAGGCGACAAATACCGGGGTACGTCCCTGGCCCAGGATGAGGAACACGATAAGGATGACCGACATGACCGGCGTCGCGGAAATCACCGTAAAGAGGGGTTTGAGAAAAAGCGCGGCGCGCCTGTCCAGCCCCGCCGCGACACCCGCGAGGATTCCAAGGGGGGCGGCGGTCGCTATTCCCAGCATGACCCTGCAAAAACTGTACGCCAGCGCTTCGATAAAACGCCGGGTTTTTACAAGGGAAAGAAATTCCCCCCCCACAAGCAGCGGGCCGGGCAGAATCAGGGGGCTTGCGAAAGCCAGGGCCGCTGCCTGCCAGAGGAGGAGCAGGGCAAGGACGCCCAGAAGCGCCCAGAAAAAACCCGCAGCCTTCATTCCTGGTAATAAAAGCCGCTTTCGGGGAGTTTGCCGCCTATAGAGGCGGGATCGTTTTCCAGAAAAACCCTGAAAAGGGACTCTATCGCGGGACGGGCTTCCCGGGCGCTTTGGAAAACATAATTGCTGCGGGGGACAGCCGCCTCCACCACAGGCGCCCGGAGCCCGAGCTCGAATTTTTCCACAAGCCGCCCCGCGTCCGCGGGATGGGCAAGCACCCATTCGGTGGAATTTTTATAGCTCTCAAGAATAATGCTAACGGCGTCCCTGTTGTCGCGGGCAAAATCGCCGTCTACAACCAGGGCCGTCATCGGGTAGTTCGAGCTGCCCCCGGCCCCGGCCCATTCTTCCTGAATGTCGCCCACCTGCCTGAGCGCGGGGTTCCCCCTCAGCGCCATGGTGGCGAAAGGTTCTACAAGCAGGGCCAGGGCGAGCCTTCCCGCGATAAGGGACTGCGCTATTTCAGGATACGCCAGGGTAAAGGTCAGCCTGATGTCCTTATCCGGATCAACGCCCCGGGCCTTGAGTATATGCCGGAACACGTATTCCGGGGTGGCCCCCTGTCCGGCCGCCTCAACTGTTTTTCCCTTCAGGTCGCCGATACTTTGCACCGAAGGATCGCCTGAAATAAGGCTCAGCATACCGGCGCCCACAATCGCGGCAATCTGTATATTCTTGCCCGAAGAGGCAATCTTCGCGGCCACATTGGGCGGGAGTATGCCTATTTTCGCCTCCCCGGAAATGAATTTCGCGGCGATAATATCGGCCTGGCCGGCAGCTTCTATAGAAACATCGTAGCCGGGTATTTCGGGCGGGTTTTCAAAAAGAGCGATCATCCCCACGCCGGAGGGCCCCTTTATCGCGTTGATAACCAGCGGCGCCGGGGCCTTCGTATCTTCAGCCTGGGGGCGCGCCCAAAGCGGGCAAGCCAGGGCCAGGGCAAAACTCA
>JAIRYB010000173.1 GCA_031267955.1 Spirochaetaceae bacterium
GTGGTGCTCATTTTGGCCTATCTGGTCTACGGGCGCTGGCTGGCGAAGAAGTGGGGTATTGACCCCAAAAGGCAGACCCCCGCCTATGAATTTGAGGACGGGGTTGACTATGTGCCTACACGCCCGTCGGTGGTGTTCGGCCATGAATTCGCGTCCATAGCGGGTGCGGGGCCTATCAACGGCCCCATCCAGGCGGCCATGTTCGGCTGGCTGCCTGTCATGCTCTGGGTGCTTATCGGCGGGGTATTTTTCGGCGCGGTCCAGGATTTCGCTGCCCTTTACGCCTCGGTCAAGAACAAGGGGAAAACCATCGGCTACATTATTGAAGCCTATATTGGCCGGACCGGGAAGAGGCTCTTCCTGATCTTCGTCTGGCTCTTTTCAATACTTGTAGTGGCCGCTTTTGCCGATATTGTGGCCGGGACCTTCGGGGGTTTTACCGCGGCCGGCGGCAAAATCGACGCCAACGCGTCGGTAGCGACTACCTCCCTGCTCTTTATCCTGGGCGCGGTATTCCTGGGCTGCTTTATGCGGAAGCTCAAGCCTAGCGGGCTTGTATGCGGGGCGGTAGCGGTACTGGTACTGGTACTCTGTATCGGCCTGGGGCTTGCCTTTCCTGTTTATGTCGCCAAGAATATCTGGCTCTACGTCGTGTTCATTTACATTTTTATGGCCTCGGTTACCCCGATCTGGGTGCTGCTCCAGCCCCGGGATTACCTTAACTCCTTCCTCCTGGTGGCGATGCTGATCGCCGCCTTTATAGGCGTTATTTTCAGCGCGCCGCCGGTAAATATCCCGGCCTTTGTGGGCTTTAAGGTGGGGAACAACTACCTCTTTCCCATCCTGTTCGTTACCGTTGCCTGCGGCGCTGTTTCGGGTTTCCATTCTCTGGTAGCGTCGGGGACCGCCTCCAAGCAGATAGCCAACGAGCGGCACATGCTCCCCATATCCTTCGGCGCCATGCTGGTGGAAAGCCTTTTGGCGATTATCGCCCTTATCGCTGTAAGCGCCATTACGGTAAACGGCAAACTACCCGAAGGCATTGTGACCCCGCCCCAGGTGTTCGCCACCGCGGTCGCGGGCTTCCTTACCAAACTCGGCCTCCCCGCGAACGTCATCTTTACCCTGATCTCCCTGTCGGTGTCCGCCTTCGCGATCACCTCCCTTGACTCGGTAGCCCGGGTCGGCCGGCTCGCGTTCCAGGAACTTTTTACCGAAGACCGGGACGACGGCAAGGCCCCCCCGCCTGTTTTCAGGTTCCTCGCCAATAAATACGTCGCCACTATCGCGACTCTTGTTGTAGGCTACCTCCTGGCGATTTTAGGTTACGCCACCATCTGGCCCCTTTTCGGCTCGGCGAATCAGCTGCTCGCCGCCCTGTCCCTGATATCCTGCGCGGTATTCCTGAAGAAGACCAGGCGCCAGGGCTGGATGCTCTGGGGGCCCATGTTTATCATGCTGGCCGTTACCTTTACCGCGCTTGTGTTCACGGTCCGTCAGAAATTCGGCATGATTACGGACGGCAGCTTTACCTTCGGCGCCGACGGCCTCCAGCTTGTCTTCGCGGTACTGCTTCTGCTTTTGGGTATCATGGTAGCTGTTTCCGGCGTGAGGAAGCTCGCTGAAAAAGAGCCCGCCGCCTGATCCGATTAGCCTAATGCGGACCGCCGGTTCTGCCGGCGGCATTTTCAGGGGAAGCGCCGGTAATACCGGCGCTTTTTTTGCCCCCTCCGGCCCCCCGCACGGTAAACGTGTTAAATGCAAAGCTCCGGTGTAGCCCGGTTTTCGCGAATTATTCGAACCGCGGCAATCCGCGTAATTGCGGACCGAAGTCCGGCGGGCTTTTTCCTCCTTGTCAAACCCGCGTTAATTGCGAAAAAATTTAATTTTTAGCTTGACTTGTTCTACGCTGATTGCTATACTGGTTAATGAGCTAACTATTTAACTAAATTACCGGCGAAGGAGGAGGTAAACGTTGAACGGCGAAAAACCTGTCTTTGTCCAAATCATGGAGATGATTGAAGACGACATCCTGTCCGGAACCTACGGCACGGACGACCTTATTATTTCGACGCCGCAAATCTCCAAACTTCTGTCCGTAAACCCCGCGACGGCGCAGCGGGCTATTGGCATCCTTACCGACCGGGGCGTCATTTACAAGAAACGCGGCGTGGGCATGGCGGTGACGAAGAAAGCGCGGGGAATGATTCTGGCGCAGAGACGGAAGGCGTTTTTTGAGCGGGCCGTGCCGGATTTTATCGGCGGCGCGCGAAAAATCGGCGTTTCCGACGAAGAACTGATCAAAATTGTAAAGGAGAATCTTCATGATTGAATTTCAGAATGTGACCAAACGCTACGGGAAAATCACCGCGCTCCGTGATTTTTCCATTACGATCGATCGGCCGGGCATTTACTGCCTGCTGGGGCGTAACGGCGCGGGGAAAACCACTTTGCTGAAGGCCATTGCGGGGCATATCGCCGCCAGCTCCGGCACGGTGATGGTGAACGGCAAAGCGGCGGGTATGCTGGCCATGCCCGGCAATGTGCACTTTGTGGAAATGGGCGCCGCGCAGTTTAACATCAGACTGACGGGCCTGTTCAATGCCGCCGCGGAAATTAACCCCGCGTTTGACACGGGCTTTGCGCTGAAGATGGCGCGACGTTTCCGCCTCGACCTGAAAAAGCGGTACAGGCAGCTTTCCTTTGGCATGAAGGCGATGGCCGGCACCCTGATTGCCCTGTCTTCCGGAAAAGATATTCTGATTCTGGACGAGCCGGTACTGGGTTTTGACCCGGTCATGCGCAAAACTTTCTATGAGCTGTTACAGGAAAGCTGCGACGCAAAACCCAGGACCGTGGTTGTTTCTACGCACATCATCGACGAAATCGCAAAGATCGCGGAACGGCTCATCATCATCGACCGGGGGCAGCTTAAACTGTACTGCGATATGAATGAGGTTGACGAAAAGGCGTACAGCGTAACCGGCCCCGCCGAGTACGTCAAGGCGGCTACCGACGGGCTGCGCGTTATCGGCGAAACCAGGGCGGGCGGGTTTCTCTCGCGGCATATCTATGACGCCCGCATTGAAACCAGCGGCAATTATTCCGTAGCATCCCTCGGCTTGCAGGATTTCTTCATCGGCCTTGTGGGCGGGGAAAAGGAGGCTATGTAACATGAAAACAGTTATCGGCATGGCAAAGATAAATTTAAAGCACTCAAAGACAGCCTATTGGGTTGCGGGAATCGGTTTTGCGCTTGCGTCTATTAATTACATTTTATCCATTACGATTGACAATTCCGGCAGCGAAACAGTCGCGCTGGGTAATTACTTTTATCTGATTCCGCTGTGTCTGTCAGTTTTTACACCAGCGCAGAATTTCTCGAAACTTATGAATCTGGGCGGCAAACGGATGGACTTCTTCAAAAGCAGCCTCCTCGCCTACGCGACCGCCGCGGCCGCCGCGAGCCTGGCGAGTATCGCCATAAGCCTGAGCATTGACAAATGGATGGTGCTGCACGGCAAGATTAACGGCGTGCTGGACATATTGAACGTATACGGCTTTATGGCGCGGGGGCCGGCGGCGGCGTTCTTCCAGATGACGGCTTTCCTGCTGCTGGCCGCCTGCGCGGCGCATACTCTGACGCTGATCCAGGGCCATTGGTATGGCTGGCTCGCGGACGCGATGATCGCGGCGATCATCAGCGTATTCACGCCGATTGCGCCGCTGAGGGCCGCGCTGGCGTGGTTTTTCAACATGATCATCTTCCACGATATCGCCGCCGTGCAGATAGTTTCCTGCCTGGCCCTGGGCGCGGCAATATACTGCGCCGGCCTGGTACCGATCAAAAGCAAGCAGATATGAAGGGGGCTTGGGTGTGTTTGTTTCGGTTTATGGGCGCAGGCGACGGTATGAGCCGGCGGCGCTATGTGTATGTAGTACTGTCCCGCTCTCCAACGATACTATCGCGGGCAATCCGTATTTTTAAGCGTGATGAATATACGCACGCCGCCCTGTCGCTTGACAGGGAATTGCAGTACATGTTCAGCTTTGGCAGGCGCAGGCCCTCGAACCCCTTTATAGGGTGCTATAAGCGCGAAAATCTTGGGGACGGATTTTACCGCGCCTGCGGCAGGCTCCCGGGCGCAGTAATTGAAGTCCCGGTGTCGCCCGCGCAGTATTCGGACGTATGCGTCCAAATACAGGACTTTCTGCTGAACAGCCACTGCTACGATTACAACTACGCCGGGCTGATAGGGAATCTGGCGGGAATGCCCTGCCGGAGCGAGAACAGGTTCTTCTGTTCGGAATTTGTTTACCATGTGCTGCACAAAAGCGGTATTTGCGATTTCGGGATTCCCCGGAACCTTGTGCGCCCGCAGGACCTATCGGGGCTTGACGGCGCTGTTATCTATAAGGGCGATCTGAAGGAGTACGCGCCGGCGAAAGGCCGCTCCGGCCTGTTAAGGCTCCAGCTCCCCAACTGAATAGTTGTATTTTATGTAAAAATAGTGGTATATTGCCCAGGAGAGGGTGATATGGATTTTACCGCGAAAGAATACAGGGAGCGCCGCCGGAGGTTTACGGAGGCGATGAACAGCCGCTGCCCGCGCTGGGAAACGGCTGTTTTTATCGATAATGTCAATCAGTTTTACTTTACCGGGACCATCCAGGACGGGATACTGTTCATACGCAGGGACGCCGCTTCCGAAGGGGGGAGCCGGCTGCTCTACGGGGTAAGGCGCAGTTACGCCAGGGCGAAAGACGAGTCGCCGCTTTTTGCGGGCCCTGCCGGGCAGCCCGCCGAACCGGGCGAGGAAATAATGCGGATTACTTCGTACCGGGACATTGCGGAAAAATTTCCCGGCTCTTCTTTAATTCCCGCCGAACCGGGCGGCGTTTATATTGAGGGCGACACCATGCCGGTAGTTGTGCTTGAACGCTTGCGGAAGTATTTCCCCATGCAGCCCCCTGCCTTTCTCGACGCCGTGACCCGCACTGTGCGGAGCGTTAAGTCCGGGGCGGAGCTTGACCTGATACGGCTCTCCGGGGAGCGGCACCGGGTCCTGCTGGAAGAGCGGGTCCCCGGCCTGCTCCGCGAGGGGATGAGCGAGGCGGAATTTTTGGGGGAATTGATCGCGGAAATGTTCCGGCTGGGTTATCAGGGTTTGGCGCGCTTTCACCAGATGCAGGCGGAACTTACCGCCGGCCAGGTCGGCTTTGGAGGCAATTCCCTGTACCCGTCGTATTTTGACGGCCCGGGCGGGATGAAAGGCGGCGGAGCTGCCGCGCCGCTGGGCGCAGGGGAAACCAGGTTGAAAAAAGGGGACGCGGTTTTTGTTGATATCGGTTTCGGTATGAACGGCTACCATACCGATAAAACACAGGTTTACTTTTTCGGAGCGGAACCGCCCGGCTGCTTTAAGAAGGCGCACAGTTTCTGCATCGATATACAAAGGCGCGCGGCGGAACGCCTTGTGCCGGGGGAGATTCCCTCAAAGATATACCAGGATATTATGGCTTCTCTTGGCGAAGGCGGGCTTGACTGTTTTATGGGGGTGGATAACCATCACCGGGTAAAATTTCTGGGGCACGGGACAGGGCTCAACGTTGACGAATTGCCTGTTATCGCGAAAGGTTTTGACGAGCCCCTGGAAGAGAACATGGTTATCGCGCTGGAACCGAAAAAGGGGGTCCCCCCCATCGGCCTTGCGGGAGTGGAAGACACCTACATCGTAAAGGAAGGCGGCGCCTGCTGCGTTACGGGCGGCGGGCGGGATATAATACGGGTATAAGGCTCATTTCAGCACCGCTTCCGATACCGGGTTCCCGTATTTATCGTAAACAGTGTTTCTGTTGTTCGGATCGGTGACGCGCGATCCCCGGTAGTAGAAAATGTAATGGTAAGTTCCCGCGGGCAGGGGGAGCGCGAGGCTGTAGCGGCCGGGCGCGGTTTCGGCAAGGGTATGCATAAAGGGGTCCCAGCCATTGAAATCGCCGGCGACAGTTATTGTCTCTCCGGGGGGCGCGGTAAAGCGAAAATTTAAAGAGCCGGCGGCTCCTTCAAAAACCGTGAGCGTCCGTTTTATTTCCGGCAATATTACTACCGAGCGGTGAATCCCCGATTCTGCGTCCTCGCGGCGCAGGGGGTTATAAGGATCCGTTGTCCAGAGGCCGTTTATGATAAGCCGGTATTCAAGGGTGCGGATGTTTTCCGGGGGCGTATAGGCGAAGAAGAGGACGCCGGAATCGCCGTATTTGGGGGGCGGCTGTTTGCCGTTTGCCGGGGGCGGCCCCTGTTCCGCCAGAACAAGGAGTTTGCGGAACCAGTAAATCGAGGTAAAATCCTCGTGCGCGAAGGCGATGCCTACGCTGCGGTAAGAAGAAGGCGCCGTAAAAAGAACCCCGTCCTCGATAATTTCCGGCCTGCCTGCCGAGCTTACCCCCAGGAGGCGGTCGTTAAATTCATAAGAATCAGTATCCAGGGCCCCGATATTGCCGATAATAAAAAACAGGAACATCAACCGTATGTGCTTTTTCATGCCTGTATCCGTTGTTTACAATTATCGGCTGATGGACCAATATCTTAATTATGCCTTCGTTAAAACAGCTTGAGGAATTTCAAAAATCCTTCCGCAGAATGGGCCGCGAGCCGGAAGTTCTAATCGGGCTTCAGCAGGCGCCCGAAGACTATCCCCTGCCGGAACATGAGCCGGAAGGCCCCGATCCCTTTGAAGCCGAGGCTGCCGCCGGGGACGGCGATTCCGGCGCAAACGAAGGCTTTAACTTTGAAGATTTTGCCGACGGGCTGGGCCTGGATGACGGAACGGAGGCTGATACCGGCGGCGAAAACGCCGAAGACGATGATTTTTCCCCTATCGGCGAGGACGGCGCCCTGGACTTCAGCGCTTTTCTGGACTCGGTCCCCGACGACATCGACGTCCCGGCTCCCGGAGAATCCGATGCGGGGCAGATCGAAGATGCATTTGGCGCGGATACAGCCGAAATCCCGGAGGAGAATGCCCCTGCCGGGACTCCGCCGGCGGACGGCGCAGGCGATTTTTCCGATCTTTCCGGCCTGCCTGATTTTGGAGATTTCGGGGAAGAAGATGCAGAGGCGGAAAGCGCCGGGCCGGAAGTGCCGGGCGGCCTTCTCGACGGGTTGGGCGAAGACCTTGAACAGTCCCGCGCCGAAACCGGGCCTGACGACGCGGACATGGCCCCGTTCGGCCCGGAAGAATTTGGCGGGGACGGCGAAGGCGCCATCGAGATGGGTGGCGAAGACGCTGCCGGGGGTTTTGATCTCCCGGATGAGGAATTCGGGGAAGGCGCGGGGATACCGCCGGAAGACGGAACAGCGGCCGCCGAAGAGCCGGACGGCTTTGATATGTCCGGCATTGACCTGCCGGATATCGAGACGGAAGGCGGCATTGATCTTTCGAGTGACACCGGCGGCGGGTTTGATACCGGGACCGGGGCCGACGGCAGCGCCCCTGCCGATGACGATGATTTAAGCCTTAACCTGCCCGAAGAATCCGAGGAAGAATCCGCCCTGACGGCCCCTTCGTGGAGCCCGGACGAAGATCTCCCGGAAAACGCCCCTTCCTCTGATTCTTTTGAGAGTTTCAATATTGAAGGCGACGCCGGCCTGGGTACGGATTTAAACCCGGCGGAAATGAAATCCGATTCCGGCGGCGCTTTTGGCGGGCTGGAAAATTTTGACCTTGAGGGGCTTGACTCTTCGGTTTTCGGCTCGGGGGTAAGGATGGCTCCGCAGGCCGCGCCCGAGGCGAAGGGGAAGCGGCGCGGAACCGCCAAAGCAACGGAGCCAAGATCCGAAGAAGTCGAGGAGATAAGCCTTAGCGAGGAACAGTACGATAAACTGCTTGCCGCCATCAATTCGTATCCTTTAAATCTCAGGCTTGCTATCGAAGAGATTATCGCCGAACAGGTAGTAGAGCCGAATTTTCTGTCCTCGCTGATAAAACTGCTTATATCGGGCGGCTCCCCAAAGGAAGCGGCGTCTCTGGCGGGGAAGATACTGGGGCGTACCATCCCCATCCCCAAAGGCTTTGAAAAGAAAACCGGCGAAGACCTGGAAGAGGAGCAGTCGAGTTTCTCCTATATTTTTGTCCACAAGTTCCTGCCTGCCGCGGCGATTTTTTTTATGGCGATTCTGTTTGCCGCGTCCCTTGTCTTTCTGGTCCGGCAGTTTATTTACCTTCCCATCCATGCCGAATCAATTTACAGGACAGGGCTTGAACGGATAGAGGACGGGGAATACGAACGGGCAAATGATCGTTTTGATCAGGCCTTTAGAATCCGCCGGGTAAAGAATTGGTTCTACAGATACGCCGAAGCCTTTCAGAATGAAAGGCAGTATATCTACGCCGAAGAAAAATACGACGAGCTTTTGCGCTGGTATCCGAGGGATAAAAAAGGCGCCCTTGACTACGCGGCGATGGAAACTAATCTCAGGAATTATCCCAAGGCGGAACATATCCTCCGTTCAAATATTCTGGATTACGCGGTCGATGACCAGGAGGGCCTTCTGGCCCTGGGGGATAATTACCTGGCCTGGGGAGAGGAAGATCCGGGCCGTTATGAAGATGCCCGCCGCGCCTACGCGAGGCTTCTGGAGCGTTACGGCTGGAAAGATCCGATTGTGGAGCGGATGCTGCTTTACTTTATCAGGACCGATAACCTTGGGGAAGTGATCCCGCTACAGGAGTATTT
Organism: Spirochaetaceae bacterium; assembly: GCA_031267955.1. Lineage (GTDB taxonomy): Bacteria > Spirochaetota > Spirochaetia > Treponematales > Breznakiellaceae > JAIRRR01. Next base: position 8,737 of record JAIRYB010000173.1, read on the forward strand.
TGACGAGGCTACCAAGCGGAAGATCAGTCCCCGCTCGCTCGCGGAGCTGGGGGGCTATCTCCTTGACAAGCGGCTTGAGGAAACGGACGGGGTGCCCGACGCGAATATCCCCCGTATACAGGGACTGCGCAACCTGCTGCTCCGGGCGGTGCGGGCGGGACCGGATCTGCCGGAAGCCCATTATCACCTGGCGCGCTACTACCGCGATTTTGGAAACCGGGACGAGGAACGCGTTACCCTGGAAAACACGCTCAGGGTTTTTGACAGCGCGCCCGAGGAATCGCCGCGGAGGATAGGCTTCCGGATTGACGCGGAACGGCGCATGGCGGCATCGCTGATAAATTCAAGGGAATTCTTCAAGGCGGAGGAACACCTGGTTAAAGGCATCGGCATTTTTGAAGACGCCCTGAGAAGGCAGCGCCTTTCCGCCGTCCCCGAATACGGCAGACTCTATGCCGACATGGGCGACCTTGAGTACTTTACCAAATCCGGCGACATGGAGACCGCGCTCGGTTACTACCGGCGCTCGGAGCAGAGCGGCTGGGCGCCGCCCGAAATCCGGTACCGCATGGGATCGGCCTATTACCAGTTGGGAGAATGGGAGGACGCGCTGGGATATTTCTTCGACGTGTCCCAGGAAGTACCCCCGAACCGCCGGCTCCTCCACGCGCTGGGAAATGTCTCTTACGAGCGGGGAAACTTCTACGCCGCGCAGGGTTACTATTCCCGGCTGCTGAGCCTTCTGGAAACCGAGCGCGCCCGTTTCCCCGTGCTGAGTCCCAATGACCGGCCGGATCACATGGAACTCGCGGAAAGGCTCATGGTGGCCCGCAACAATATGGGCGTTACCATGGAGGCGCTGACCCAGCGTACCGGCAATCCCGCATACCGCGCCGGCGCCCTCGGCCTCTACGCCGAATCGTCCCGCGCCTGGGACGCCCTTACCCGCGATCCGGTAACCATGGTCCGTTCCGGCGCGGGGGAATTTTCCACGCCCGGAATCAACCTTGCCTACCTTAACTCGCGCAACCTTCTCTACCCCCGGACAGGGTACGAGCCGGAACTGTACCTGCGCATAGACAAGGACGTGCTTGAACCTTCTTCCTGGGAAGATCTTGCCCCGCAGGGCTACCGTATCTCGGAACTACGGTAAAGGCGAATAGCTTA
>JAIRYB010000210.1 GCA_031267955.1 Spirochaetaceae bacterium
ACCAGTTCAAAGCCCAGTCCGCCCGACAGATCCCGGTATTGCGCCTTCAACTCGTCGGGCGTCAGCGTGGTAAAACCCATCCCCCGGGCCAGATCGAATTTCGCCCCCGGGAAATCGCAGCACACGATATTTTTAAGGCCCAGGTTCCGAAGGGCGATAGAATGGAAAAGCCCGAGCGCGCCCAGGCCGATGACTACCGCGCACTCCAGATCGGCTGCGGGAATTCGCGAAAGCCCGTTCATCACGCAGCTCATAGGCTCGGTGACGGCGGCGACAACCGCGGGGATATCCGCAGGTACCTTAACCACATTGCCGTTCCTGACCGCCAGAGCCGGGACAGCCGTGTACTCCGCCATCCCGCCGTCATAATAAAAGCCCATGGCCTTTGCGTCGGGACAAAGATTCGGCTTCCCCTTCTGGCAGTAGTAGCAATTACCGCAGCCAATGGTGGTAGCCATAGTCACCCGATCCCCGCAGGCAAAACCCGGAGCCTTGCTCTCCTCCACAAAACCGACAAATTCGTGCCCCACAGTACGGGGAGGTACGATCTTGGGGTTACCCACATTATAGGCCTTAATATCGCTGCCGCAGATGGCAAAGGCTTCCACCTTTATCAAAAGCCCCCCTTCTTCGCAGGCCGGCAGTTCAGCGCTCTCCTCCAGACGGAGATCCTTAACGCCGTGATAAACAATCTTTCTCATTCGCTTTTACCTCTCTTTGCCTTACGGCGGATATACGGATGTATCAAAAGCATCCGGCCTTCAGGTATATACCCCGAATTCGAATAACGTATCCAGCATAGCTTTATAATTCTCGGGTTTTACACTGGAGTGGATACTGTTTGAAGAAGAGAGGATATACCCGTAACCGGGCATACCGATACGCAGACATTCCTTCGTTTCTTTTACCGTATCTTCCACGCTGCCAAAAGTCAATGTCTGGGCGCAGTCAACATTTCCCTTCAAACACACCCGGCTGCCGTACTTTTCCTTGAAATAAGAAAGCTCCATACCCGCCGCAGGTTCCATAGGATCGTAACAGTCAACCGGCGCGTCCAGAACCATGTCGATTAAAGACAGCACGTTGCCATCGGTATGCTTGATCACCATAAACCCGATATCCTTGTAAGCCGACATCACTTTTTTGTACCAGGGGTGGAACAGATTCCGAAAGGCATCGGGGGACAGCATGGGCCCTGTCGAATAACAGTAATCATCCCCGGTCATAACAATGCGCAGCCCCATATCCCACGCGCGTTTCGCCGCTTTAACGTTGAAGTCCACCGTTACGGCGATTAGCCGTTCTACCAGTTCAGGCTCGGTGTAAATTGCCATCAAAAATTCTTCCAGGGGCATGATGCGGCTGGGCAGGGAAAACACATCGTTCAGGTGCAGAATCACAGCCCGCTCGCCTTTGAAACGGTCCAGGGCTTTTTTCAAGGTATCCAGGCGGTAGGGGGCGTCCGGATCCGGCGCGGCGTAAAGTTCAATGTCCGCGGGTTTCCGCACAGGCCCGTCCACCGGAACATCGTACTCCTCGGCGGTTTTTTTCTTGGTTACGCCCCATTCGTCCCTGTAAGTCACCGCGTCAATAAAATTTTTCTTATAGTCAAGATGGACCACTACGCCGTCAATTCCCATCCGTTCAACAAAATCAAAAACATCCGCGCCGGGGGCCAAAGCCTCTATTACATTCCTGCTTATCTCCCACTCGAATGTAGGCACCCTGTCAACAGGCCGGCGCGCCAGGGCCAGCATAACCCGCTCTTCAGAATTCATACGCTGCTGCCTCCGTTCATTTCCAGTATCCGTCCAGCGCGCTTATGGCCCGTTTGTAATCCCCGTACTTTTGGGTATATACATCCGCCAAGGCCAGATTGGGATCGGTACGCCCGGCTACCTGGACCATCTTCGCCGCGGCTTCGGGCAGGCTGCCGTAAACGCCCGCGCAGACCGCCGCGCACATGGCCGCCCCCAGAGTACCCAGTTCCGTGGCTTTGGTAATCTCGATAGACTTGCCCAGCACGTCGGCGAACATCTGCCGCCATACCCGGGACCGGGCGGCGCCGCCGGCCATACGGCCTGTCCCGGGCAGGGTTTTATAGGCGGCCATCTTTTCGATATGGTAACGGTGGGTAAAACAGATGCCTTCGAAGAACGCGCGGATCACTTCATCCCGGGCGTAGCTGCCCTCAAGCCCCAGGAGGGCCCCTTTGGCCCTGGGGTTCACATTGCTGCCGTAGAGAAAGGGCAGGAAAATTATGCCGCTGTCGCCGGGTTTTAGCGCGGCAACCGCCTCGTCGCACAGGGCATAGACGCTGCGGCCTTCAGCTTTGGCCGCGGCCTTTTCCGCCCCCAGGAAGCGGTCGACAAACCACTCCAGGTTGATGGCGCCGGTAGGGCTGCCCTCCAGCATCAAATAGTAGCCTTCAATGGCGTATATGGTAGTGGAGAAAAAACCCTCGCTTACCACGGGTTCCCTGGCGATAAACTGGTTGTTCGCCCAGGAGCCGACAATGATATCCATCACCGTTTCGTCGGTAAGGCCGGTAGCCAGACCCGCGGAATCAATGTCGTAACAGCCCGCGGCCACCGGGGTTCCCGCCCTCAGCCCGGTTTCGGCGGCCGCTTCCCCGGTTACCGCCCCGCAGGGGTCCGCGGCGTAACGCAGAGGGGGCAGCTTCTCCGCCAGCAATCCAAGCCCCGCAATTTCCAGCATGTCCGGATCGTGCCTGCGATCCCGGGTGTTTATCAGCCCGCCGCCTGAAGCATCGCTGTACTCCAAAAATGCCTCGCCGGTCAGCTTCATCCGGATAAAGTCCTTGGGGTTCAGTATCCATTTGGCGCGTTTCATGTTCTCGTTTTCGTTATCCCGCAGCCACCCCATTACGCACAGCGACTGGGCGGGCCACAATGCCTGCATATTCATGGGATGTATACGGCTGAATGTGCCGTCGGCTTTCCACTTTTCAGCATAAGGGGCCCCCCGGCCGTCCGCGCCTTCAATCGCGGGCCGTATGCCCCTGCCGTTCTCATCCACCAGGTGCGCGCCGTTTCCATGCCCGGTCAGAGAGAGGGCCGCAATGTCGGCGCCGGAAAGGCCGGATGCCTTCAACGCCCCGGCAACCGCTTCCCTGGCGGCCCGCCACACACCTTCCAGATCGCGCTCGTACCAGCCGGTTCTGGGTGAAAAGCTGTCGCATTTTACCGGACAGACAGCCCTTTCGCCGCCCTGCGTATCGAAGATCCCGGCCTTGATCATCGTGGAACCATAGTCAATACCCAGCACAAATTCCGCCATAGTGTTCCTCCTTCACAGACAAATACAAAAAACGCTGGCCTTTATTGCGCGCCGCTAACGGGACATCATCCCG
>JAIRYB010000233.1 GCA_031267955.1 Spirochaetaceae bacterium
GGCCGGGCAGCCCCAGAATCGCCAGGGTATTGCGGAGGAAACCCGCGCGCCGGCCCATACGGTCTATCAATGTCATGGAGGCGCGCGCGGGGGCAAGGCAGGCCGCAAGCGGTATGCCCGGAAAACCGGCCCCGGAACCCGCATCCGCGATTGCGGGCGACTCCGCGCCGGCAAGCGTCCGGGCGATGATCCCCAGAGGCGCAAGCGAATCCAGTATGTGCCGCGTGACAAGCTCCTCCCGGCTTCCGGCGGACACGAGGCCGTACGCGCCGTTGAACAGCTCAATTTCCGCGATATATTTTTCCAGTAGCGACACTACTGCCTCAAGGCGGGGGGCGACCAGGGCGGCAGTATCGCTGTCGTTTTCGCAGAGTCTCGCCAGGCCGCCGCGCAGTATGTCTGTCATGGGATTCCGTCCCCCGCCCGATCCTGTTCCGCGGCTGTATACGGCTATGGCCATTATCATTTCCTCCAGAATTCCGGAACGAACAGGATCAAAACGGTCCACAGTTCCAGACGGCCGGCAAGCATGATAAAAGAATAAAAATACTTTAACGCGGCCGGGAACGCGCCGTAATTGGAAGCCGGCCCGGACGCGCCGAATCCTATACCGATATTGCCGGTCACCGCCAGGGCCGTACAAAAACTGGAAAAGACATCGACACCCAGGGCGGCGCTTACCAGGGCTGTGATGAATACGGTAAATGCGTAAATACACACAAAACCCGCCACCCCGTAGACTACGTCCTTCCGGCCCACCTTCCTGTTGAGCCGGACGCTGAAGATTCCCTGGGGATAGGCTATACGCATGAACTCGTTCCCAACCTGCTTCCAAAGCACAACGTGGCGTATCACCTTAATGCCCCCGGCGGTAGAACCGGAACAGCCTCCTACAAACATGAGGGCGAACAGTACGGCCTGGGCCAGAACCGGCCATGCCTCGTAATCGGCAATAACGCTCCCGCTTGTAGAAAGAACTGAGGCCGCCTGGAAAGAGCCGTAACGCAACGCCCGGCCGACCGAACCGTAATGGGGAACCAGCGCGACAGTTATCAAAACCGCCGCTATTATAAATATCGAAAAGTACGCGCGGCCTTCGCTGTTGGCGCACACTTCCCGGAATTTAAGGCGGGAAAGCCGGTAGTAGAGATTGAAATTAAGCCCCGAAAGCAGCATGAACGCCGCCGAGACGCCGTCGATAAAAGCGGAATTGTAGAAGGAGAGGCCGGCGTTCTTCGTACTTATGCCGCCGGTGGCTATCATGGGCAGGGCGTGGCACAGGGCGTCGAACCAGTCCATACCGCCGATTCTGTAAAACAGAAACAACGCCGCAGTCAGGCCCAGGTAAAAGAACCAGAGTATCTTGGCGGTATGGGTGATCTTGGGAGTTACCCTTTCCTTGTCCGGGCCGGGGACCTCCGCCTTGACAAGCTGGAAAGCGCCCACGCCGAACAGGGGAAGAAGCGCCACGGTGAGAAGCACAATGCCCATACCGCCGAACCAGTGGGTAAGGCTGCGCCAGAGCAAAAGCGGGCGAGGCAGGGCTTCAATATTGCCGATAGCGGTAGCCCCGGTAGTGGCAAAACCGCAGGAACTTTCAAAAACCGCGTCGCAGAAACTGATACCGCGCCCGGACAGGTAATAGGGAAAGGCCCCTAAAAGGCAGCAAAATACCCAGGCGAGGAACACGAGGAGGAAACCGTCGTTGTAGCTAAAACGTACCGGCCGTTTCCGGGTGACAAAGGCGGCGGGCAGGACTACAAGCAGCACCGCGCCCAGGGGCAGATAGAAAGCGCGGGCCACGATCCGGTCATCGAGCGCCAGCGCGTAAATGAGCGGGAAGATCATGGCTAGGGCCGCGATGCCGAGAACAAAGATGACGGGCCGCAGATGGAGGACGCGTATCATGGAGCCGCGCCCCCTGCCTTGTCCGGCCGCGCGGCTGTACAGCCGCGTGAAAAAAGCGCCATAACCTAACGCGCGGCCGCCTGGCTCTTCGGCTCAGGCGGGTGATTCCGCGCCGTATTATCGCCGCCGGCAGCGTTGAAGAGCCGGCCAATCTCAGCCTCGTTACCCTTTTTGGTGATCACACTTGTACGATCCCCCGCCATGACAACATCATCCCCCCTGGGTATAAAGGCGCTGCCCTCCCGGTTTACCAGCATCACCAGGGTGTCCGAAGGGAGACGGCAGTCTTTAAGGGGCTTGCCGGCCACAGGCGCGTCCGCCCCGGTATCCAGTTCCAGTATATTGATGGACCCGTCCCCGAGCCGGTGTACCGCAGTTACGGAATTCCCCATCAGATGGGAAAGTATCGAATCTACTACCACCATCTTCATGGGGACCACCACATCCACGCCGAGCTTGCGGGCAACCGCCGCGTAGCCCGGGCTGGACACCATGGCGATAGCCCGCCCGACTCCCCTGCTTTTAAGGTACACGGAAGTAATGATATTAAATTCCTGCTGCGCGGTAGTAGTAATAACAAGATCGAGGCCGTCTATCTGTTCTTCGGAAATAAAATTTTCATCGGACAAATCTTCGTTCAGTATCAGGGCTTCCGGGAACCGGGCCGCAAGCTTTTTGCAGAGATCGTGATCCTGTTCAATGATAACTACCCGGTAGTTCCGCCTTGCGATAAAACCCCTGAAAAGGGAAAAAAAGCCGCGGCGTTTCGGCGCCATTCCCCGGGATTCCGCAGGATCGGTTTTTTCCAGAAGCCCTTCCGCGATAAGGCAGCCCAGCCGGCCGCCCCCCACAATGCCGATCTTGCGCAGGGGTTTTTCGTCATGCCCCGCAAGGCGGAAGATATGATCCAGCTCTCCCTCTTTGGCAAGGATAAAAACCCGGTCCCCTTTTTCAAGCACGGTAGAGCCGGCGGGAAGAATGACTTCCGCGCCGCTTCCGTGGCCGCGCTCAACCAGGGTAACCAGGCTTTCCGCGGAAACCACGGCCCGGTATCCGGTCATAACAAGGCCGTCAAACGGGGAAGCCCCGGCGACATCCACCGCGCCAAGCTCGTAGCTCGTCCCCGCGAAACTGATAATATCGCCCATGACTCCGTGTTCAACGGCGTTAAGCACCTTCCGGGACGCCTCCACATCAGGATGAATAAAACGGTCTATCCCCAAAATATGAGGATCCCGGGAAGAAGCTTCGTCGGGGCGGTTGAGCCGGACATAGTCGTCGTTCCGCACCCGCGCTATCTTGATTAGTCCGGGATACCGGGATTCGGCCAGTCCGCAAATAATCATGTTTACTTCGTCCGATTCGGTCACGCAGACCAGGGCGTCGGCCTTTGCAATACCCGCCTCTTCCAGCGCATAGATGCTGTTGCCCTTGTTTTGAAGCACCATGCAGTCCATGTGGTTGGACGCGTGGCGCGCCCGTTCGGGATTCGCCTCGATAAGGGAAACATCGTGCTTCTCCTGAATCAAATGCCCGGCAAGCTGGGTCCCCACTGTACCGGCACCGACAATTACAATACGCATTTACCGCTCTTGTAGTACATTTTCCATTACATCCGGCCCGGCCCCAAAATTTGGCAGTTTGAAACCGCCTCAATATTTATTTCCGCGCCTATCTGTTCCAGAAAAAGCGGATAGGTCACCGCCGCGCTTTCGGCGCCGCTTATCTCCGCCGGGCCCGCCGTCCCCAGGGCCGCGGCCGCCAGGGCCATCACTACCCGGTGATCCCCATGCCCGTCGAGGCGCAGCATTCCTGTGCCGGGCCGCTTTCCCCGGCCTCCGGGCGGCACGCCCCTTACCACAAGCCCGTCCGGCCGTTCCAATACTTCAACGCCAAGCTTGGAAAGCTCCTCCGCCATGACGGCGACGCGGTCGGTTTCCTTGATGCGGGCGTGGGCGGCGTTTACCAGGGCCGTGTCCCCTTCGGCAAAAGCGCCCAGGACGGCCATCACCGGGAGCAGGTCCGGAGTGGCGTTCAGGTCAAAGGTCCCGCCCTTTAGCGGAAGCGGGCCGGAAAGGGACAGCGCCCACTCTTCCCCCGCGCGGGAGGCGGGGTTTTTCAGCCACCTGACTTTACAGCCCATCTTTTCGAGCATGGCGAAAAAAGCCTTGTCCCCCTGGCTGTCGTCCGGGTCAAGGCCGAGCAGGGTCAGGCCCCCTCCCCCGCTGATAAGCGACGCGGCCGCCGGAAACGCCGCCGAGGAAAAATCGCCGCTTACATTCCCGCCAAGGGGCCTGTAGGAAGCGCCGCCAAAGATACGGAAATATGAAAAATCACCGGCCTTTTCATACCTGGCTTTCTGGGCGTCCAGGTACGAAAGGGTAAGTTCAATATAGGGCTTTTCGTTGAGCAGGGGCACATCGATTTCGGTCACGGTTCCGGCCGGGGCAAGGGGGGCGGCAAGGAGCAGCGCCGAGAGGTACTGGCTGGTCGGGCAGGCAACGCTCGCCCGGCCACCACGCCAGGGCCCTCTGACCGTAACCGGAACGCAGCCGTTCTCCGCAGATTCAACGGCAACGCCGAATTTTCTTAGCGCGTCAAGCAGGGGCCCGGCGCTCCGCCTCTTAATCTGCCCGTCACCGGTAAAAGTGACCGGCGCGTTTCCCAGCGCCGCCGCCGCCAGGGCAAGGAACAGGGTAGTACCGGAATTGCCCGTATCAAGGGGCGCTTCAGGTGCGGCAATGCGTCCGGCGGTCCCGCGCACGGTCCAGCGGACCAGTGCCTCCCCCGCCTCATCCGGCGGGTTGGGGCAGCCAGTCCCGGCGGCCCGGTGTTCGTCAATCCCGGCGCCCAGGCCGCGGCAGACTCCGGCGCAGGATCGCCCGTCAAGCGAATCCAGCGGGTACCATATTTCCGAAACCCCGTCCGCCAGGGCCGCGATAAGGAGGCGGCGAATCGTATGGGACTTGGATGCCGGAACACGGACAGTTCCGGAAAAACGGCGGGGTTTTATGACGGCGCGCATAACTACCAAAGAGATTCTAACACAAACAGCGGCCGCCGGCAATGGGACAATGA
>JAIRYB010000026.1 GCA_031267955.1 Spirochaetaceae bacterium
GAAGCGTTTATCGAAGGCACGATCCGCTCGCTGGCCCGCGACAAATGGGAAGCCATCTCCCGGCGGCTCGGGGAAATTGTAAAAGGGGCGGAACTGAGCTGGGGGGTCGGCGCCGAATACCGCAGCGATCTCCTTTCCCCGGCGGTCAGTAACGACGCGGCCCTTGCCGGATTTGCCGTCGAAACCGCCCGCGAAATAGGGCTTGCCGCCGGGCCTTCAATACCGGGAATGTGGGGCGAAGACTTTGCCCTTTACCAGGAACGTATCAGGGGCGTATTCCTCAACTTCGGCATGGGAGGCCCCGCGAGCGTCCACAGTCCCTTCTTTGCCGCCGATCCCGCGCTTCTGGCCCCTGCCGCGGAGTACCTTTCCCGTCTCGCGGAAAAAGCCCTGGCAAGGCTGGGGTCCGGGCAAGGCTGAAATTGTCTACGCAATTCAGAATTGGGGCGCGGTTTTTTGCGGCAAAAACGTAAAAAAACCGGGCCATACGCGGTTCCGCGGTGTCCCAGCCTCCCCCGTCTTCCCAATTCAGGGCCGGCGGGTTATATTAGTAGTATGAAAATCTTAGCTTACAGCCGGCGGCCGGACGAAACGCGGCCCTTTGAACATTTTTGCCGGGACTTCGGCGTGGAACTGCTCGCCCTTACGGAACCTCCCACCCTCCAAACTATTCCCCGCGCGGAGGGTTTTTCGGCGGTCAGTATTATCACGACACCCCTGAACGGGGAATTCCTCTGCGGTTTTTATAATAGGGGAGTACGCTTTATCTCCACGCGGAGCATAGGGTACGACCACATTGACACCCGGGCAGCCAAGGCGCTGGGCATACGCATCGGGAATGTGAGCTATTCCCCGGACACGGTGGCCAACTACGCGGTCATGTTTATGCTGATGGCCGTGCGGAAGGTAAAGGCCATAGTCCGGCTTGCCCAGTCCCAGGACTACTCCCTCGCCGGGGTGCAGGGCCGGGAAATGCGGAATCTTACCGTCGGTATTGCCGGTACCGGAAGAATAGGCAAAAAGGTCATCGGGAATTTGACTGGTTTCGGCTGCAGGATACTGGCCTTCGATAAATACGAAAGCGAGGAAGTCCGCGCCTCTGCGGAATACGTAAGCTGGGAAGAGCTTATCGCAAAAAGCGATCTTATCTCGCTCCACATGCCCGCCGCGCAGGACAACTACCACATCGTCAATGCCGAATCAATCGCCCGAATGAAGGACGGCGTCTATATCATCAACACCGCCAGGGGCTCGCTTATCGACACGGACGCCTTTCTGGACGCGGTGGAAAGCGGCAAAATCGGCGGCGCGGCGCTGGACGTGGTGGAAGACGAACAGGGGCTTTACTACAACAACCTGCGCGGCCAGGTTATCCCCAACCGCGCCCTGGCGGCGCTGCGCTCCTACCCCAACGTGATCATCACGCCCCACACGGCTTTTTACACCGACCAGGCCGTAAGCGACATGGTCGAAAATTCCCTGCGGAGCTGCATCGCGTTTATAAAAGGCGAGGACAACCCCTGGGAAATAAAGCTGGCGTAAGCGCGGCCTGCGGGTTTTGCGCCGCCGGGCCGCCATGATCGATCCCGGCGCTGCCCGCGCCGGTTCTTACACCCGCCTGGCAAAGCCGGGCCTTACGCCCATTTAACAAAGCCGGTCCTGTAAGGATGAATCAGGGACGGGTGCTTGGGCAGGATACGCACCGTATGCCCCTGCCAGCCGGTATCGGCGCACTCGATCTTTACCTGGTACAGGTAGGTATTGCCCTCCTGGCTTAGCGCCTTCATCTCCGCTACCCGGGCATGCTCTATATCCCTGGTTTGGCTTGAAACCGAACCGTGGTAAAGCTCTACCTGGAGTTCAGACGGGACAAGGGCGCCAAGGCCGATATAGGCGGTCACGGTAAGGGAATCCCCCCTCTGCATCACGGGCTTGGCGTTGGAATCGATCTTAACAATGTTAAGCTGATCCCAGGAAGATTTAAGCTTGTCAAAGTAAGCCGCCAGCGATCTGGCATCCATATAGCCGTCTTTTACCAGTTTGCGGTAGTTCTTAAAGGCCGGGAAGTAGAATTTGTTGGAATAATCCATAAGCATACGGTGGCTGGACATGGACTGGCCTATTTCCCTCATGCAGTGCTTCATCCGTTTGATCCACTCGCGGGGAAGGCCGTCGCGGCCGCGCTGGTAAAAGAGCGGGATAATTTCCCTTTCCAGAAGATCGTACAGGGCCTTGCTTTCCACCTCGTCCTGGAGATTCGTATCCGCGTATTCCTCGCCCCTGCCTATGGCCCAGCCCACATTGGGGTTATAGGCCTCGTCCCACCAGCCGTCCAGGACGGAGCAGTTAAGGACCCCGTTCATGGCGGCTTTCATGCCGCTGGTGCCGGACGCTTCCAGGGGCCGGCGGGGCGTATTGAGCCAGACATCCGCCCCGGCAGTAAGGTAGTGCGCCATGGCCATGTCGTAGTTTTCAAGGAAGATGATGCGGCTTTCCACATCGTGCTGTTCGGCGAAATGCACGATGCTCCGGATCAGTTCTTTGCCCGGCATGTCCATGGGATGGGCCTTTCCGGCAAAGATAAGCTGGATGGGCCGCTCGTTGTCCTTGAGCAGGCGGATCAGGCGTTCCGGGTCGCGGAGGAGCAGGTTGCCCCGCTTGTAAGTGGCAAAACGGCGGGCAAAGGCCAGGGTAAGCACATAGGGGGAAAGGGCGTCCTCGGCCTGCTGGAGCCGGCGTTCCACCGCGCCGTTTCGTTTCAGGGTCTGGCGTATCCGGTCACGGGCAAAGGCGACAAGGCGTTCGCGGCGGCGCTCGTGGGTACGCCATAGTTCCTCGTCGGAGATGCGGTCCATGCGGTCCCAGATAGCAAGGTCGGTCGGCTCGTCCTCGAAATGGGGGCCGAAGTACCGGATCAAAAGATCCTTCATATTATTGGAAACCCAGGTTTTGGGATGGACTCCGTTGGTTACATGGTCGATAGGCACTTCGTCCAGGGGCAGCCCGGGCCAGAGGCCCTTCCACATCTCACGGGAGACCACGCCGTGCAGCGCGGACACGCCGTTGGCATAGGCCGCGAGCTTCAGGGCCAGGACCGTCATGCAGAACTGTTCCCGGTCGTCGTAGGGCCGCTCCCGGCCCAGGCTGAGGAAATCGTTCCAGGAAATCCCCAGAATTTCGGTCCAGTTCTGGAAGTACTTCTCCATCAAATTTATATCGAAACGTTCGTTCCCCGCAGGAACCGGGGTGTGGGTGGTAAAAATATTGGTGGGCCAGATCGCCTCCCTGGCCTCGTTAAAATTAAAGCCCTTTTCAAGCATCAGTTCCCGGATACGCTCCAGGCTCAGGAACGCGGCGTGGCCTTCGTTCATGTGGGCCACCGCGGGGACAATGCCCAGGGCCCGCAAAGCCCGGATTCCCCCTATCCCCAGGAGTATCTCCTGCTGGATGCGGGTTTCCTTGTCCCCGCCGTAAAGGGCCGATGTAATATTACGGAAATCCTGGGGATTCTCCTCGATATTGGTATCCAGAAGGTAGAGGGAGCTCCTGCCGACTTTGACTTCCCATACCTGGGCCGCTATCTGCCGTCCCGCCAAATCAACCGTAATCTTGACGGACGCCCCGTTCTTGCCGGTCTTTAGTTCTACCGGCATATTGTACCAGTCGTTTTCCGGATAGCTTTCCTGCTGGAACCCGTCGGCGTTAAGGACCTGCTTAAAATAGCCCTGGCGGTACAAAAGCCCTATGCCCACCAGCGGGAGCCCCATGTCCGAAGAGGTCTTCATGTGGTCCCCCGAAAGCATCCCCAGGCCGCCCGAATATATCGGAAGGGAGACATCTATGCCGTATTCCATGGAGAAATAGGCGACCACTTCCCTCTTTGTCCCCCGGTACCAGGTATCGCCTTTTTTATACCGGAGGAAACTCTCGTACACTTCCTTGAGGGCGGCCAGATAAGAATCGTCTTTGGCAACTTCAGCAAGCCGCTCCTGGCTGATCATGCCCAAAGTCCTTATGGGACTCTGCTGGGACTGGAGCCAGACATCGTAATCCAGCCGGATAAAGAGCTGTACCGCCTCAAAATTCCACGAAAGCCAGAGATTCCGGGCGATTTCTTCCAGGGGTCTCAAAGAAGCGGGGAGTTTCGGTTTAACGGTATAAGTGGAAATATTCATATTGACCTCTATGCGCATACCCGCCCGCCCGGTATTTGCCTGCGCGAACACCCGGGCATAGCGGAATTGTGAATGAAACGAAGTTTCATGTTCTAAGCTTAAATTGCCGTGCCCTGAAAGTCAAATTTTTACGAAAATTTGGAGAAAATTCAAAAAAACCAGCCCGCGCCTTACTCCACCGTTACGGATTTGGCGAGGTTGCGGGGTTTGTCCGGATCAAGGCCCCTCTGTACCGCGCAGTAGTATGCGTAAAGCTGGCAGGGGATCACCGAAAGAATCGGGGTCAGGCTGTCGCAGGTACGGGGTATGCGGAAAATTTCATCCGCGGTCTTGTCAAAACGGTCTACATCTTCGTAGGTAATCACCAGCGTAGCCGCGCCGCGCGCCTTTACCTCCTTTATATTGGAATCCATCTTGTCGAAAAGATCGCTCTGGGTACAGATTGCCACTACCAGGGTCGATGTATCCACCAGGGCGATGGGGCCGTGCTTGAGCTCCCCCGCGGCAAACGCCTCCGAATGGGTATAGCTTATCTCTTTAAGTTTCAGGGCGCTTTCCAGGCTTACCGCGTAATCGAACAGGCGGCCCATAAAAAACACCTTGGATTTGTTGAACTGCCTGGAGGCAAAGCGCTGGATATTCTCCTTGTCCGCCAGGATAGAGGCCGCGTGGCCGGCAAGCTGTTCCAGGGCGTCGATATACCCGCTAAGCTCGGTTTCCGCGATCATCCCCCGCAGCAGGCCGAACTGGAGGGCGATCAGGTATACGCACATAAGCTGGGTGGTAAACGCCTTGGTAGAGGCCACGGCGATTTCTGGGCCGGCCCAGGTATACATTACCAGATCGGCTTCCCGGGCCAGGGTGGAGCCGACAACATTGGTAATGGCGATGATCCGGGCGCCGGTTTTGCGGGCCATGCGCATGGCCGCCAGAGTATCGGCGGTTTCCCCGGACTGGCTTATGATGATAAAGATGTCGGCGGGGTCGTGGATGGGGTTCCGGTAACGGTACTCCGAGGCAATTTCCGCGTCGGCGGGGATACGGGCAAAATGCTCAAAGGCGTATTTCCCGATTGTTCCGGCATGCCAGGCGGTCCCGCAGGCGCAGATCACCACCCGGCCGGCCTTGGCCCAGGACGCGTCAAAGCCTATCTCCTCCAGGTTAATGCTTTTCGCGGCGTAGGTTTTGATCCGCGCCCGCAGGGTATCGGTCAGGGCCTTGGGCTGCTCGTGGATCTCCTTGAGCATAAAATGCTCATACCCGCCCTTTTCGGCGGCGCTGGCGTCCCAGTCCACATGGGAAAGCTCCTTTGCCGAGGGCTGCCCCTCCTCGTTGTAAAATTCCACCCGGTCCCGGTAAAGCACCGCGACTTCCCGGTCTTCAAGGTAGTACACGTCCCTCGTGTACTCCAGAAGGGCCGGCACATCCGACGCGATAAGATTCTCCCCCTTCCCCGCCCCGATCACCAGGGGGCTTTCCTTGCGTACCGCGATAATCCTGTCCGGGTCGCTCTCGCAGATAATCCCAAGCGCGTAGGATCCTTCAAAACGCTTAAGGGCCTCCAGCACCGCCTGGAGCAGGTCCCCGTTGTAGTGGAAATCAATAAGGTGGGCGATAACCTCCGTATCGGTCTCGCTGCGGAATTCCACCCCGTGGTCCTGGAGCCACGCTTTCAGTTTGGCGTGGTTTTCGATGATCCCGTTGTGTACCACCGCGATCTTCCCGGCAACATCCGTGTGGGGGTGCGAATTAGTGTCGGAAGGCTCCCCGTGGGTAGCCCAGCGGGTATGGCCAATCCCCATGCTGCCGGAAAGCGATCCGGAAGCGCTTTCTTCCCCGATCTTTTCTTCCAGGGCTTTCAGGACCCCTTTGGATTTACGCACCAAAAGGCCCTGCCCCCCCAAAACCGCGATCCCCGCAGAATCGTAACCCCGGTATTCCAGCTTCCTAAGGCCGTTGATAAGTACCGGGACCGCCTCTTCATTCCCAATATAACCTACAATACCGCACATAACTCCCCCCTTTGCCACCTGCATACGTTCCCAACCCGCCCTAAGCAGCAGAAGGGGGGCCTGTTACCAAAAAGGGCGGCGGCATACAGACGCAGGCCCTGTCCGGCCCCCCTGCGCTCCAGCCTTGCCCCGCCTTCCCGCGGAGCTTTGCCAACGCAAACCGTTTTGCGGCTTACCGCAAAGCTCCAAAAAATCCGCGGAGGGCCTGCGGCCCGGGGCAAGTCTTGCGCTACCCCCCGCACGGGAAGGCCGCCCGCATACTTTTGCGTATAAATTTACACTGTTTTATGCGCAAAGCGCAACAAATTCCCGGCCGGAACCCCGCAGGCCCCTCCGATCCTACCGCAAGCTCTATTCGATTATCAAGTAATCGCTAAAATAAAGGGTTGTTATCCGCCCCAGGCGGAGCAGATCGTTGAAGCGCCCGAGCAGTTCCACTTTTATGACAGCCTCGTCCTTTTGGCGCAGCTCTTCCGTGGAAAGCGAGGCAAAATAGGCCGTCGCGCCGGACCTGAAATCCCCGATACGGGCCGCAAGCTCGCCTGAAAAATCCCTGTCCTGGGGGGAATAGGGGAAGGCGATGGAAAGGATCACCGTCGCGGGCTCCGGCGCGCCTGTGGAAGCGCGGATCCTGCCTATGCCGGTAAATATGCTGTCAAATTCAGCCTGGGCAGCCGCCTCCCCGTCCGGCGCGGGCGCGGCACTTTCCGCCTTTTCGCCCCCGGCGCGGAAAACCAGGGCGTAGACCGTACCCGCCGCCAGGACCAGCGCCAGGGCCGCCGCGATTACAGCCAGTATACGGCAGGCAAGCGCGGCCGGGCCGGGGGACGGCGCCTTTATTTGCCGGCGTTCTTGTTTCTGGGCCATAGTTTCGCTATCAGGTAAAATACCACCTGCACCGCGAATACAAACAACACCCCCGTGACCATCAGGAACACGGCCTTCCCGATAACAGGCGAACCCTGTATGAAATTCCTCAGTAACTGATCGAGCCGCTCGAAATTCATAAATTCTCCTGTATTACGCGCCGGTTAAAAGCGGCACAAGGGCAAGCACTATGCCGCCCGCGATAACCGAGCCAAGCTGGCCCGACACATTGGCGCTTACCGCGTGCATGATCACGAAAGTATGCGGATCCTCCTCGGTGGCGAGTCTTTGAATGGTCCGGGCGCTCATGGGAAAGGCGGAAATTCCGGCGGCGCCCACCATGGGGTTGATCTTCTCTTTCAGGAAGAGGTTCAGGAATTTGGCGAAAAAAACGCCCCCCGCGGTGTCAAACACAAACGCCGCCAGCCCCATGGCAATGATCACCAGGGTCTGCGGGGTTAGGAAGCGGTCCGCGGTCATGCTGGAACCGATAGTGATGCCCAGAAGCAGGGTTACGATATTGGCAAGCTCGTTCTGGGCCGCGGCGGAAAGCCGCCCCAAAACGCCGCATTCGCGGATCAGGTTGCCGAACATAAGGGAGCCGATAAGGGGCACGCTGATAGGCGCGACAAAACCCGCGATCAGCGTGACCGCGATGGGGAAGCATACCTTGAGGCTTTTGGGAATATCCTCGTCGTGGACAGACATCTTGATCTGCCTTTCCTTTTTCGTGGTGATAAGCTTGATCACCGGCGGCTGGATCAGGGGGACCAGCGCCATGTAGGAATAGGCCGCCACCGAAATGGGCCCCAGGTACTTCTGCGCGAAACGGGTCGCCACGAAGATCGACGTGGGCCCGTCCGCCGCGCCTATTATGCCGATGGCGCTCGCCACTTTAAGGTCCCGGAAGTCCGAAAGAAAGGGCAGCGCCTGGCCCAGGGCCACGGCCAGGATAATCGTGGCGAATATGCCGAATTGCGCGGCGGCCCCGAAAAACATCATCACCGGGTTTTTGAACATAGGCCCGAAGTCGCACATGGCCCCTACGGCCACGAAGATAAGCACCGGGAAAAGCTCGGTGGCAATGCCGGCCTGGAAGAGGATCTGGAGAAAGCCCGGCTCGCCCTCGTAGGCCCAGACAACGGACAGGGGCAGATTCACCAGAATAGTGCCGAAACCTATGGGCAAGAGCAGCATGGGTTCGTATTCTTTTTTGATCGCCAGAAAAATCAGCAAGAATCCAACGGCGATCATCACCGCGGCGGGCCATCTAAATGAAGTAAAACCGATAAATAATTCCTGCATAGTAAACCGAGTATAGTACAAGCGGGGAATAATTAACAGGCTGTATTTTTCAATTTTACTGAATTCCGGGCGGCCCCTGCCGGCAAAGAACCGCGAAACGGTTCAATTCCCGCCTTGCTGTAAAAATTCCAGCAGGCCTTCGATCCCCTGCCCGGTAAGGGCCGAAACCGCGAAAACCGGGGAGGCCCCCGCCAGGGCAAGGCGTTTCCGGACAGCCCCAATCTCCTCCTCCCCGCCGATATCTGTTTTTGTTATCACGCCGGCTACGGGGCAGTTAAACATGGAGGCAAGCCCCGCCATAAGCTGGTAGTGCCTGTTCCCGCAGTCCAGGGCAAGCAGCAGCAGATCCGCCTCGGCGGAACT
>JAIRYB010000075.1 GCA_031267955.1 Spirochaetaceae bacterium
ACCAACCTTAACCCCATCGCCCTTAAGGACGACGGGTACAAGCAAATGGCATCCGGGTATTTTCCCAACCTGTGGCTTGACGAGGCCCAGCGTTTCGATCTGCTCCCCCTCATCGTCGGAGCGGTGGTTGTAGTGCTGTTTATCGCCCTTGAGTTTGTTTCCCGGAAAAGCAAGATTAAAAACAATTTTAGCGTCAGCCCCATAGGGGCCTTAATCGCGAAACTGGTGATCATAAGCGCCCTGATCCTGGGGCTGTGCCAGCGTTTCGCGACGTACCGCGGGCTGCCGATTGTTGTAGCCGTTCTGGGCATTGCTATCTGCATCTTTCATTTTATGATGACCAATACTATCCTGGGCCGTTACATTTACGCTGTCGGCGGCAACGCCCGGTCCGCGAAACTTTCCGGCATTAATTCGGAACTGGTAGTTTTTATCGTATTCACCCTTATGGGGCTCCTGTCCGGCCTTGCCGCGGTCGTTTCCACAGGCTACATGAACTCCGCCCTGCCCCAGTCGGGCCAGGGCTACGAAATGGACGCCATAGCCGCCTGCTATATAGGCGGTGTTTCCGCGTCAGGCGGAATCGGGACGGTGCTGGGGGTTGTTGTCGGCGGCCTTATCATGTGCGCCATCAACAACGGCATGTCCCTGATGAACCTTGGCGCCGCGTGGCAGCAGGTGGTCAGGGCTATCATCCTGCTCCTCGCGGTCTTCTACGATGTGTACACCCGGCGCAAGGCGGGCCTGGGCTGATTGGCGGCTAAAGGCAGGGCGCGCCTCCCGCTCCCCGCGCTTCCCCTGAAATAGCTTTCCATGCGGTTCCGGCAAAGTTCGTATTGCCGGAACTGTTTTTTCGCCAGTTCCGGATCGCCGTATACCTTCCACACCCCGCACAGCTTGTAGTTGCTGCCCCTGTGCCTGATAAAGCCAAGCACATCATCCAGGGGATAGCCGAGGAAAAGGCCTACTTCGTGCGGGCATTTTTGGTATTCGAAGCGCCTTTGAAGGTGTGCCAGAAAAACAGACAGAGAGCCTCCGGGCGGGTACCCCATCCCGACAAGCGTCCCATGGATCGGATCGTCCAAGACGGTTTTTTCGAGCATTGCCCGGTCAAAAAGAAAAACCAGCAAGCCGGCTTTCTGCCTGCGGACAACCATGCAGCCGGTACCCGGCGGCATGAATCCTGACAGCAGCCCGGGATCATCCGTCCCCAGCGCGAACAGGGCGGCCGGCTTGCAGCCCAGCAGAACCGGGCTGCAGTGGCGTATGATCACATCTTCGATTCTGTCCGCAATACCGGGAGTATCAGAGCGCAAGCCGCTTGCCCAGTTCCCGGCATTCCGAGAGCGCGCCTTCGTCCGGTTCAAGCTGGGCAATGATCCCTTCCCCGTCAAGCTGCGCGCCAAGCCCTTTCATGCGATCCGCCCAGGTCCGCATCCACTGGCCGTCCCCCCAGTCGTAAGACCCGAAAAGCCCCAGGGGTTTGCCGCCCAGTTCCGCCTGGGAAAGAGCGGCGATAAAAGGCTCCATCTCGCCTTCCTCCAGGGTTTCGTCCCCCATGGCCGGGCAGCCGAAGGCAAGCGCCCCGGCATCCTTGACCGCCTCCGCCGTTACACTTCCGACGGGTTTCAGGGTGGCTTCCGCGCCGCCGTCCCCCGCTCCCGCAGCGACCGCCTTCGCCATGGCTTCCGTATTTCCGCCGCCGCTCCAATAGACAACCAGCACCTTTTTCATAAATACCTCCGGTAGGGATATATTAGTCCCAGATAACATTATGTTAGGATAAACTAATAAAACTGTCAAGCGGGGCGCAGGAGATTTTTCGAAATTTTACAGTACCTTAGTAACGGACTTGAATGGAAGGCCGGGTCCATACCGCGAGCTTGCTGCGCGGAGGCTCATTGACGAATATGTATTTGCCATCGAGTTATAGACCTATCTACCCAATAGCTTTATCTAGCTATGCCAAAAAGATCGTAAAAAGCAATTGAAACGAGTTTAAGCGAATTCCATTGTAATTTTTACCCCGCGCGTTTTTCCTAGAGGGTGACGTAGTCTTCAAGGTATTTGACAAGGTAATCCGCGCAGATATCGAGGTCGCTCAGTTTCAGGACGCCGACCGCGGTGTGCATGTACCGCATGGGAATGCTCACCCCGCCGGCAAGGCAGCCTGTTCCGGCCTGCCACGCGTTCCACGCGTCGGTCCCGCCGCCCATGATCACTTCCCGCTGAAAGGGGATGTTGTATTTTTTCGCGACGGCAATCATGCGGCCGGTCAGTTTTCTGGGTACGCTGTTTCCGCAGGTGATGCCGGAATCCCAGTCGTAGAATTTGATCCCCACGCCATCGCCAAGTTTCTGGGAACATTCTTCATAGCTTAGGGGTGGTATGTCGCCGGGAATGGTGCCGTCCACGGCGAGAAAAAGTTCCGGCTTTACCTGATTGACCAGGGGATTCCCCGCGCGCATTCCTGTTTCTTCCTGAACGCTGCCGGCCATGTATACCGAAGGTTCGACGTCCCGGTCTTTTAGGCGGCGCAGTACTTCTACCAGTACCGCAAGCCCTCCCCGGTCGTCTATCGATTTTCCGGTGTAGTAATCCGTGTTGTTGAGAAAATGCCCCGCGCGGTCAAAGCCGCCGTAGTCGCCGATTTCCAACCCCAGGGAGCGGGTCTCTTCCGCGCTCCGGGTCCCGAAATCCACAAAAAGCTCGCCGATTCTGGCGGCCTTTCCGCGTTCTTCTTCGGTAACGATATGGGCGGGCTTGCAGCCGGTCACGCCCTGCACCTTCTTCCCCTCGGCAGTACGAAATACAAGGACCTGGTTTATCGACATGCGGTCGTCGTGAAAACCCACGGGGAAAATACGGGCAAAACCGGATTTGTCAATGGATTTGACAATATAGCCGATCTCGTCCATGTGGGCGGACAGGAGGACTCTCTTGTCTTTGTTTTTCCCATGCCGGACATAGATCTGGTTTCCCTGGGCGTCCGCAAAGTGTTCGTCGTAAAGCCCTTCCATTTCTTCTTTTAACGCTTCGGCCGTTTCCCCTTCATCACCGGTAACACCAAAACTGTTATCAAGCTTTACCAGGGTATCCGCGAGGGATTGCGCTTTAACCGAATAACCCATACACAGCTCCTTGTTTTTGTGGCGCGATTACCCGCTTGTCCCGCGTTTATTGAGGCTGCCCGGACAGGGCCCGCTCTATGGCTATGGCAAGCTGATCGGGGCAGGAAGTGCTTTTCCGGCCGCACCTGGTGCCTTTCAGCAGGGAGGCCAGGTGGCGGGCTTCCATGCCTTCCGCCAGTTTCGAAATTCCGCTGAGATTGCCCTCGCAGCCGTCCTTAAAGGCAAGCCGGTGTATCTTTCCGTCCTGTATGTCAAAGGTGATTTTTGTGGAACAGGTTCCCCGCGTTTTGTATTCAAACATATAATACCTCTTGCCGCTACAAAGCGGCCTCTTTATCCTGCAACGGAATATTGGAGCTGTCAAGCCTGATCCTGGAACCTGATCCCGATTTGATTACCTCGATACGGCTGGAAATCCGGGAACGCATATCGGCGACATGGGAGATGAGCCCTACCATGCGGTGGGCGCGCAGTTCGTCAAGTACGGTCATCGCCAGATCGAGGGTGGCGTCGTCCAGGCTGCCGAAACCTTCGTCGATAAACACCGCGTCCAGCCGTACGCCGCCGGAACGGTTCTGGATGGAATCCGCAAGCCCCAGCGCGAGGCTGATGGAGGCCATAAAACTTTCACCCCCGGAAAGTGTAGCGCAGGGCCGGCACTTTCCGGTATAGGCGTCAAAAACCGCAAGATCAAGCCCTGTCCATGCGCGGCCCTTTTCGCCGCCGGAATCGAGGAGCAGGGAGTAGCGGCCCTCGCTCATCCGTTCGAGCCGGCGGGTGGCGAAGGCGGCGACCTCTTCCAGATAACGGCCCAGCAGCCAGGCGTCAAAGGGCCTTTTTTTGGGATTGTCGCCGCGTAGATCCTTTGCCAGCGCGGTATAGCGCCGGCTTTTTTGCTGTAGCTCTTCGTATCTCCCGCTGGTTTCGCGCAGCAGTTGCGCGTCCTGTTCCAGGGCCGCGATTTTGCCGCTTGCCCGGTCCCTCTCCTCTTCGGCTTTTTCCTGTTCCGCCGCAAGTTCCGACAGTTCCCGCTTTATTTCCTCTGTGTTAGGCACATCCCCCAGGGAGCGCAGCTCCGCCTGGACCGTATCAAGAGAGCGCAGTAATTCTGTCTTGAGCGAGGCGAGCCATGACCTTTCTTCTTTCCATCGGTTTATCTCCTCTTCCAGGGCGGCTTCGGCGTCCGCGTCGGCCAGCGCGCCGCGCAGGGCTTCCGCGTTTTCAAAGGGGGAAGATGCCAGCGATGTTTCCAGAGCCTCCGCCGCTTCATGGTACTGCTTCCGCGCTTCGCCCCTGCGGCTTTCAAGGCTTTCCTCCCGGGCCGCCGCCGCAGCGAGGACACGGCCTGCCTTTTCCCGCTCGTCCCGGTTCCGCCTGATGGCTTCCTCGGCTTCTGCGAGGCGGCGGTCAATGGCCGCGAGAATATCCGCCGCAGACTGTTGCCGCGCCGCGCCGCCGTCAGGAGTCCCCTCAAGGGTACGGCGCGCATCTTCCAGAACGCGCTCGTGCTTTTGCCCGGTTTCGAAGGCTGTGGCGGAAAGGTTTTTCAGTTTTTCGTCAAGCGCGGCAAACTCTTTTTCCTTTTCCGCGCTCGCCTTCCTGCGCGAGTCCTGCTCGCGCCTCAGCTCCGCAACGCGGCCTGCCGCCTGCCTGACGGATTTCTGTTTCGCAAGCAGGCCGTTTACCAGCTGCACCTGCGCCTTTAACAGTTCTTCTGTTTCCGCCTGGGAAGGCAGGCTGCCCGCGGCCCCGGCAAAAAGGCGGAGCGCGGCTCCTCCCTCCGCTGCGGTATCGCTGTACGCCCCGCCGGCTTCCCCTGTTGTCCCGCAGGAGGCAATTTCCCCCTTGAGTCCCGCCGCGGCGGCGAGCAGTTCCCGTATTTTCGCGGCCGCCCGGCGCTGTTCCTGTTCGCGGCTCTTCTGTTCGGCGGATTTTTCCGCAAGGCCGCTCCGCCCGTCCCGGGCCGCGCCTTCCAGGGACGCGATGCGTTCGTCGGCGCCGAAAAGCGGCGCAAGCGCCGGAGCGGGGAGCGGGTGTTCCGGGGAACCGCAGACAGGGCAGGGTTCCCCGCGCCTGAGTCCCAGGGCAAGATGGGCCGCAAGGTCCCCGCGTTCATGCCTTTCTTTTTCCTGCCTGAGCCGCGCGGATTCTTCTTCAAGAACGGGTACGCGCCGGGAAAGTTCATCGCATTCGGCGCGCAATTTTTCCGCCGCTTCCCCCGCTTCTTTTTCAGTAGCAAGGGAAATTTCCCCCTCGGCGGCGATTTTTTTCAGGTCCCTGAGGCGCTCCATGACGGCCCTCGCGTCCTCAAGCCGAAGTTCAATCTCGTCGGTTTTTTGGGCCGCGGTTTCCAGTTTTTGTATTTCATTTTCCGTTTCGGCAAGCTGTTCCCTGAATCTGGCGGTTTCGAGGGAAAGCGCTTCTGTTTTGGCGCGCAGCGTTTCCGTCTCTTTCACGGCGCGGGAAAGCTTCTCTTCTTCCGCCAGTATTTCTGTTACGGCGGGCCGTCTTTCCCGAAGCTCCCTCGTCTCGGCTTCAAGAGCGGGCGTTTCCTTTGCCCTGTTTTCCGCCGCGGCAAGGGCCTGCCCTGCCTCGTTCTTTTCCTCCGAGGCTTCTTTAAGCGCGGCCTCGCTTTCAAGAAGGGCTGTTTTCTTTTCGGCCTCGCTGTTTAAAAGCCGGGAGAGCGGCCGGGCTTCCCTTGAAAGTTCGCGGCGTTTTTCTTTTTCCGCGATTGCCGCCGCCTCTTCCCCGTTCCGCGCGGCTTTCTGTTCCGCTTCCAGAAGCCGTTCGCGCAAGGCCGTCTCGTTCTGCCTCATGGCAAGGGCGTTTTTAAGTTTTTCAGCTTTGCCGGCCAGAGCCCTGGTTTTTACCCGGGCCTCCTGTAGTTCCGCTTCGGCCTGTTCCCGCAGTTCGTCCATAGTATCAAATGAAATGCGCTTGGAAATCTCCGCGAGAGCCCTCATAACTTCCCTGGTTTCCGCGTTAAGCTGGTTTGCCTTTTCCGCCGCGACATCCTTTATCCTGGCGGCCATTTCGATGGGGAAGAGCTTCCCCAGCACTTCGCGGCGTTTGGCGGTATTCTGTTTCAAAAATTCGGCAAATTCCCCCTGGGGGAGCAGCACTATTTTGAAGAATTCATCCGCATCCAGCCCGATAAGGGAACGGATATTTTCATCGGTTTCGGCTCTTTTTGTGTTAAGCGGAATAATACTACCCTGGCGTATCTCGTAGAGCGCGGCAAATTCGTCGGGGCCTTTTTCCCGCTGTTTACGCTTTTCCCGTTTGGGTGACCTGTCAACCCGGTAATGTTTTTCCCCGGACAGGAATTCCAGGGAGACCGTGCACTCGTCCCCCGCCTGGGTATAATCGCTTTTAAGCCGGGCCAGGTGATCCCCCCGGCTTCCCGGGACTTTTCCGTAGAGGGCAAAGCAGAGCGCGTCGAAGATGGTGGTCTTTCCCGAACCGGTCTTGCCGGTAATAAGAAAAATATCGTCCAGCGTTCTGAAGTCTACAACTTCCCTTCCCGCAAAAGGGCCGAAGTTTTGCATGGTAAGCAGCAGGGGCTTCATGGGGCCGCCTCGATCTCCGCGAGAAGTTCCCTGAAAAGCCCGATCTTTTCACGGTTCTCCCGGGCAAGGTCTTCCAGACCCGCCTCTTCAGGATCGCCGTAAATATCGGAAAGAAAATCTTCAAAGTCTTCCACAGGGCCCCTGCGTTCCTGGCCGTACTCCGCCGTGCGGGAAAGGGCGGGAAAATTCCCGCGCAGAACGGCAAGGGCTTCTTCCTGTTTTACCGAAAGAATCCAGGGAAAACGCCGCCTTAAAAGCGGAAGGGGATTCTCCACAAGGCTTGAATCGCCAAGGATAATTTCCAGATAATCGTTTTCCGCTTCTTTAAGGACAGGATCGGAGGAGTCTCGGAAAAAGCGGCTGAAGTCCCCCCTGAGCCTCCTGAGCCCGCGCAGCGGCTTTACCGGGACAGGGGTAACAGTAACACTGTCGCCCAGTTCAACGGAAAGAAAACACTTTTCCGATTTTTCCGCCTCGTCAAAAGAATAGGCAAGAGGGCTTCCCGAATACCAGCAATTCCCGCCCGCCTTTTGAAATCGGTGCAAATGGCCCAGCGCGGCGTAGTCGAAAGACGCGAAAAGGCCGGCGTCAACCCGCTCGGCGCTGCCAAGAAAGACCCGCTCCGAATCGCTTTCCGCGCCGCCCGACGCAAAAAGGTGCGCCGCCAGGACCGTATAACCCGCCCCGTTTTCAAGCGCTTCCTGCCTGGCTTTCTCAAGCCGTGTTGCCGCTTCCTCCGCGAGGCGGGCCTGGGAACGGAGAAAAACCCTGTCTGCCGGGGCCTCTCCGGAACCTTCGTCCGCGCCGGTATTTTCCGCGCGCGGGCCGCCTTCATGGTAACCCAGATCGCCGTCCCGGCGGATCGGACCGCCGTTCGGGCGGATCAGGCTGCCGTCCGGGCGGATCAGGCTGCCGTCCCGGCAGCTTAAGCTGCCGGGGTGCAGGAAGGGGAGCAGGAAGAAGGCGCAGGTATTACCGTCACGGTCCCGGACGATTACCGGCTTGTCGGCGTCTTCGGGATCGGTAACAAAATGTATCCCCAGTTCCGCAAAAAGCTCCTTGCCGAACCCAAGCCGGGACGCCGAATCGTGATTGCCCGGCAGTATCAGTATCTCAAGATCGGGGCGGCGGGCCTTGAGCTTTCCCAAAAAACCGCCGAAGAGGCTCACCGCGTCCGGAGAAGGGATCGACCGGTCATAGACATCGCCGGCAATAACAAGGGCCCGGTAAGAATCGCCGGCAAGAACACCGGCAAGCTGGTCCAGCATGAACGCCTGATCCTCAAGAAGCGGATGCTCGTGGAAGACCCTGCCCAGATGGAGATCGGCTGTATGGAGGAAACGGAACGCCATAACACTTAGGATAGAGAGCCGGGCAGCCGTTGTCAATGCCGCGCATTGCGCCATAATTAATCTAGCCGAAAAGGGGCCGGTTCCTCAAATCCAAAACCTGGCTGAAATCAGACCGCTTGGGCCTGTTCCGTCTCCTGACCGAAAACCTGTTTCATACTTACCTTTTCCCGGTTTAGTTTCAAGAGCCGTCCGACCGCCTCGTTTAACCCGTTGTTCAACACTATCGGATTTTGGGAGCGTTTCCGCCGCATCAGCTCCGCTTTGCATTCATCACCGGCCAGCGGGGACTCGGGCCGCCGCCGGCACGGGTCTTCTCATACCGAGCCGTTTGCCAGGCAAACTCCGAAGGCACGCCGGATCACGCTGTAACTAAGGTTCCAGCGGTAATATGGCCTGGGCATAGCCGCGCCGGTTCCCGCCGGGAAGGGGGATGGTTTCCGTTACCTTGCCGTTTGTCAGCTTCCACACCATGCCGTTGTCCTCAGCCGCGTAGATACTGCCCCTGCTTTCGATCAGGGCGGTGGCTTCTATATGCCAGTTCCTCGTGACGAGGGGGATGGTTTGGACCTGGCCGTCCGTCAGCCTCCATACCATGGCGACAGTAACGGCGCGGTAGCCGTCCACGCTACGCTCAGTGCCCGCCGCATAAACGCTGTTCCCGCTTTCGATGAGGGCGGTAACAAAGGTGTACGAGCTCCTGCCGTTGAGGGGGATGGTCTGTACCGAACCGGCTGTCAGCTTCCACACTGTGGCGATAAACCCGCCGCTGTACTCAAAGCCCGCCGCGTAGAGGCTGCCCTTGCTTTCGATAAGGGCGCGGGCGGCAGTGTAGCGGTTCCCGCCGGCGAGGGGGATGGTTTCCGTTACCTTGCCGTTTGCCAGCTTCCACACCGTGGCGACAGGCAGGCGATCCGTATTGTACTCGGAGCCCGCTACGTAGAGGCTGCCCTTGCTTTCGATCACGGCGCGGGCTTCGGCGTTCCGGCTCCCGTCGGTGAGGGGGATGGTTTCCGTTAGCCCGCCGTTTGTCAGTTTCCACACCGTGGCGACATCTTTACCGTCCGCGTTGGTCTCACGGCCCGCGGCGTAGAGGCTGCCCCCGCTCTCGGCAAGGGCGCAGGCTTCGGCGTGCCGCGTCCCGTCGGAGAGGGGGATGGTCTCCGCTGTCTCGCCGTCCGCCAGTTTCCACACCGTAGCGATATATTTGTCGTTTGCGTTGATCTCATAACCCGCCGCGTAGAGGCTGCCCCCGCTACCGGCAAGGGCGCGGGCTTCGGTGTGCCGCGTCCCGCCGGCGAGGGGGATGGTCTCCGTTACCTTGCCGTTTGTCAGCTTCCATACCGTGGCGACAGTAATGTCCGCCTCGTTTATCTCAAAGCCCGCGGCGTACCAGACAGGGCCGCCCCCGCCGGTAAC
>JAIRYB010000091.1 GCA_031267955.1 Spirochaetaceae bacterium
ATGAAGACAGACTGAAAAATTTTGCTAGAATGGGGTGATATGATAAAAAGCAACAATCGAAAAATACTATGCCGGGCGTTTTGCCTGGCCTTCGCCGTTCTCGTAGCGGGCTGCGAACAGAAGGCCGTTTTGAATTCCGGGGAACCTGTGACCATAACCATGTGGCACAATTACGGCGGCATCCTCCAGGAAACCATGGACGAGCTTGTCGATGAGTTCAACGCCACCCGGGGCCGGGAACAGGGGGTGATTATCAGCGTCACTGCCATCTCCGCTTCCCGGGAACTGAACGAGCAGCTCTCGAAGATCGCGGCGGGAGACCCCGGCGTTCCAAAAATGCCGGACCTGGCGGCGGTTTACCCGGCCATGGCCATGGTCCTGTCAAAGGCGGGACTCATTGCCCCTCTGGACGATCTTTTTACGGAAAAAGAACTTTCAGCCTATCTGCCCCGGTTCGTGGAAGAAGGCCGCCTTCCCGACGGGAAGCTCTACGTGTTCCCGGTGGCAAAAAGCACCGAAGCGCTTTTTGTGAACAAGACATTTTTTGACCGTTTTGCCGCAGCCTCCGGGATGGATGAAACCCTTGCCACCTTTGAAGGGCTGGCCTCGGCGGCGCTGCGTTACTACCAGTGGACCGACAGCCAGACCCCGGATATTCCGGGGGACGGCAAGGCTTTCTTTACAGCGGATTCCTGGTTCAATGTCGCCATGGCGGGCATGGCCCAGCTCGGCGGGGATTTTGCCGGAACAGGGAGGCCTGACACCGGCTCTGATGCCTACCGAAGGATTTGGGAGCTCTGCGTGCCGCCGGCTCTCGCGGGGGCTTACGCGGTGGCGGATAACTATTCCAGCAGCCTTTGCAAGACAGGGGAAATAGTCGCCTGCACAGGTTCCACGGCGGGCATATTGTTCTACGGCGATTCGGTGATCTACGCGGACAATACCAGCGAAAGGGTTGAATACCTTGTCCTGCCCTACCCGGTGTTCGAAGGCGGCGCCAGGGTTGCCGTCCAGCGGGGCGCGGGCATGGCTGTCGCCAAATCCACGCCCCAAAAAGAGGCGGCGGCGGCGATTTTCCTCAAATGGCTTACCGCGCCGGATCAGAACATGCGCTTCGTCGCCTCTACCGGCTATCTTCCCGTGACCCATGACGCCTTCGGGAAAAAAATGACCGGCGAGATAGAGGCCGCGGGGAATACCGCCGTCGGGCGGCTTATGGAAGCGGCCGCGCAGATCTACGAGCAGTACGATTTCATTGTCGCGCCGAACCTGGACGGCATAGACCGCATGACCCGTGAATACGAGGCCGCCATTAAGCGGGCCATGCAGGAGGGCCGGCAGAGGGTTGCCGCCGGCGAAGACGCCGCCAGGGTGAGCGAAGAACTCTTCGCGGCCTTTGCCCTTTAGGGCGAGCCAGGCGAGGCGGCGCATGGCGTTTCAGGATATTTTCAATCCGATACGGCGTTTTTTATCGCCGGAAAGCCCCGGAATTTTTAAAAAGAACAGTTTTTCCCTTTCCCTGCGCCTTTTTGCCTTTCTCGCGGTTTTCGCCGCCGCCATCATTCTGGTTTCGGCCCTTATCTTCTTTTCTACAGGCGTGTTTTCCCTGGGCCTTGCGGAAAACAGGGTTTTCCTTGAAAACGAACTTGCCCATATCGCCGGCAGACTCGAGAACGGGTACAGCGTCCTTTCCGCGGAGGGTGTTTCCCTGTCCAAAAAGCTTACGAAGCAGATTGAGCGGGAACTTGATTCCCTGGGGGCTTCGCCGGAGGATCTCAAAAAGAGGCCGGGCCTGATCGAGCCGGTTCTGCGCGCCCTTATGGATCCCCTCATCACCGCCCTGGAAAAGAACGTGGCCAGCGGCGTATACGTTGCCCTGGACGCCACGGTGAACCCGGCGGCGCCGGGCGCGGAAAATTCCCGCGCGGGTATCGCGATCCAGAATTCGGAACCCAATGTCCTGAACCGCTCGGCTTCTTCCCTTCATTATCTTAAAGGGCCGCGCTCCCTTGTCCGGGACTGGGGTCTCTATATGCGGCCCCAGTGGACTATGGAATTCACCGTAAGCCCCGGCGACTTTTGGTACGAAACGATGAAATTCGCCCGGGTGGACATGGATATTTCCCGGCTCTACCGCTGGGTCCCCGCCTCGGTTTCCGAAGGCGATTACCGGGAAGTGATACGCCTCTGTGTCCCCCTGCGGGCATCGGACGGCGCCGTACTCGGGGTCTGCGGTTTTGATATCAGCGATATGCTGTTCAAGCTGCAAAATGTCCCGGATAATTCCGTCCACCGGCGGGTTTTCTCGTTATTCGGGCCGGTGAACGGCAATTTTTTCGACGCTTCCCGGTCCCTGATAGCCGCCAACCAGGGGACCCGCTTCAAACTATCCGGGATCCTCTCGATCGAGGGAAACAGGGGCGCGCTTCCCCTTTTTACCGATTCGGAGGGGCGCTACACGGGCCTGTGGCGGCCCGTCAAACTGTACCCCGGCAACGCCGTCCACAGCGGCCAGCAATGGGCCGCGGCGGTAATGATGCCCCAAGGCGATCTTGACGCCTATGTGATGCGGAGGAACCGGGGTATACTGGCCCTGCTTTTGGTCCTTCTGATCCTCAGCGTCGCCCTGGCCATACCGCTTAGCCGGAGATACTTTACCCCGGTGTACCGCGCTATCGACCGCGTAAAAGAGAAGGGCTTTTCGGACTACGAAAAGACCCACATCCGGGAAATAGACGACCTTTTCGCCTTCCTCGCCGAGCGGGACGAACGGGCCGCCCAAAACGGCGCGGCCGGGGAGGCGGAAAAACAGAACACCCGGGCCGCCGCGGCGCTTACTGCGCGCTTCAATGTTTTTCTGAAGAACCTTGCCACCCTTTCAAAAGCCGAACGCTCGGTGTTCAACCTGTACGCCCAGGGCCATTCCGCCAAGGAAATCGCCTACACCCTGTACCTGTCCATGAATACTATCAAAACCCATAACAAACGCATCTACGCAAAACTGGGCGTAAGCTCCCGCAAGGAAATGATGGTGTATGTCGATATGATGAACGGCGGGGATTCCCACCGGTAGGATAGCCCGGGCATTGGGGCCGCGAGGCATGGCCGGGGCGATTATGCCCCGCAGCACCTTTTGTATTTTTTGCCGCTGCCGCAGGGGCAGGGATCGTTGCGGCCTACCTTTGGCTCGGCGCGGCGGACGGGCTGTTCCGGCGCGTATTCCGGATCGTCGTCCGGAATGCCGAATTCGCGTTTTAGCTTGCTGTATTTTTTTTCGCGCTTGTACAGCATTTTTTCCGGATCGCGGGTACGCAGGGCTTCGGTAAAGAAAGCGCTGTGAAGCGCGTAGAGTTCGGGGAACTCCTCCTTCAAACGCCTAAGCTGCGGGTAGTAGAGCTTTCTATTATCAATAATAGTATGTTCTATCGCTATTATTTCAAGTTCGTCTTCATCCTCATCGAATTCGTAATTCAGCAATCTAAAAAGATCCCGGAAAATTTCAGGAAAGCCCTTTTCCACCAGGCCGTCAATTTCAAAACTACGCCTTGTTCTGTCAAGTTTCTTTAATGTTTTTTTATCGCCTATATACGGCAGCAAATCCGCCATTTTTCTGATCTCAGGGTACAGCCTCCCCAGGCCGTCGGACGGGATAAAGGACAGTATTTCCCCAAAAGCCTTGCTGCCTTCGTCCCGCCCGTCCCGGCCGCCCTCGCGTATCAGGCGGGTAATTTCCTGCAAATGGACCCTGGCTTTATCGATTTTTTTAATACCGGAAGTAATCAGCGCGTGGGCGTGAAGGGGGATTTTTTTCCACTCGTCTTTTTTGACCGTGCCAAGCGCCTTTAGAGCCTCAAGCGAAAGGGCGTTCAGGCGATCGAATATATTATTCCGCCCGTTTCTTTCCTGCTCGATGGTACAGGTAATCAAAAACAGCCAGCCATCAATAGAAGACCTGTCAAGGCTAATGGCGCGCTTCGCCTCGTCAAAGGCTTTCCTGGTCCAGCCGCGTTCGAAATAACTATGGCCCAGTTCCATTGCGTACCCGGGGTTATCCGGATGCCTGCGGCAAAGCTCCCCCCAGACTTCGGCAGCTTTACCGGTTTTGTCGTCCGCCGAGAGGGACCGTGCGTATTTCTCCCTGACATTGTCCAGTTCGGGGTGGCTTTTCAGAATCAATTGGTAACATTCAGCGGCTTTGCTGTGCCTGCCGGCACGCTCGTACCACTGGGCATCGCGGAAGATCGGCGCAACGGAAGCGGGCAGGCTGCCGATAGCGTTGTACTCGGCGCGTTTTTCCGGGTCTAAAAGGGTTTCGTAAGCCGCGCGGATTTCCTTAAATTCTTCGGGAAAGCGGTCGGGCTGGTACTTGCGTACCATTTTGAAGTATGCCCGTTTGATCTCCGCGTTGCCGGCGCTGTCCGTAATACCTAGCGCTTCATAATAGCTTTTTTTCGGTTCATCAAAGAGAGTCAAAAAAACCTCCAAAAACAAACCCGCCGCCGGCCAAGTTCGGCAAGGGCTTCCGCGGCAAGCCTGTTCCCCTTATCCCTGGCCAAAACCCCGGCGAAACAATCCGCCGCCCGCACATAACGTTTCGCCAGCGCCCAAAGACAGCCCTGTATGTTAAGAAGCCGTACATTTTGGCTGGGGAGGCCCCGTGCCGCGTCCGCAGCCTTTTTCCACTTCCTCTCCCTGGCAAGGAAGCCCAGCCGTTCAAACCCCCCTTCCCGCGTTTCGCCCGCATCCTCGCCAAGCTCGTGCCGGCAGAGTTCCTCAAGGCGCGCCGCGCCGCCATGTTCCGGGTCCAGGATGCGGGCAAAAGACACGTATCCCAGGGCGGCGCTCAAATTCCGCTCTTGTGCCGACCCAAGGGCCAGCCTGAAATAGAGCCTTCCAATCTCCTCCGGGCTTGTCATAACAGTTTGTCCGCTTTTTCCAGCACTTCAATCATGGCCAGCAGATCCTCGCGCAGTTCGTCGATCTGTTCCTGGTCTTTCAGCAGGATCGCCTCCTTGAGCCGCCGCAGGAGCAGGGTGATATCGCCGCCTATATCCTTGCCCGAAGAGATCAGTTTTTCGGCTTTGCGTACCAGGGGGCGGAAGCTCCGCGCGCCTTCCGCCTGCTCCCATTTCGATACATCCAGAACAGCCCTGGCCTTTACGCCGGTGGTGCTGATCTCGGCGGAAACCTGCTTGCCGGTAGACACCACGCTTGCCTTTACCTGGAGTATGCCGTTCATGTCATAGCCGAAATTTACTTCAATCTGTTCCTTTTCTTTCCGGGCGGGGGGAATTCCCGTAAGGCGTACTTCCCCGAGCTGCTCGTTGTTCTCCGGATTGGAAGATTCTCCCTGGTACACTTCAATAATCACCGAGGTCTGGAAATCCGCGACTGTAGTGTAGATCGCCGATTTTTCAGTGGGAATTGTAGTGTTCCTCGGGATAAGGGGATCGAAGACTTTCCGCTTGCCAAACAAACCGCTCTGCAAAGGCGCCGTTCCCAGGGTGTAGGGGCAGACATCGGTCAGTACCAGGTCCTCGTTGTTAAGGCTGCCCTCGATAAGCCCCGCCTGAATCGCCGCGCCGCGGGCTACCGTCAAATCGGGGTCTACCAGCGAGCGGGGAACCGCGCCCAGGGTAGCTTCCACCAATTTCTTTACACAGGGGATACGCGTGGAGCCTCCCACAAGGAGAACAACCTGCAAATCCTGCGGGTTCAGTTTCGCGTCCCCAAGGGCGCTCATCATCTGGTCCCTGGTGGAGGAAACTTTTTCCGACACCCATTCCTCAAAATCCTGGCAACTGATAGTCTGCTCCACCGAAACCGGCTTTCCGTCGCCGTCGGTCAGGAGGAAAGGAAGGGACACCTTATATTCGTCCCGGGAACTCAGGGCGATTTTGCAGTCCTCCGCGGATTTTTTGAGCCGCATGAGGGCGCGTTCGTCTCCAGCGGGATCCGCAAGATGGGCCATGATGATTTCGTCAAAATCTTTGCCGCCCAGATGGTTGTTGCCGCAGCTTGCCTTTACATCGATAATCCCCTCGAAAAGCTCCAGCACCGTAACATCGAGGGTGCCGCCGCCCAGATCGTAGACCAGCACATTCTTGCATTCCTTGAGATTTGAGAGACCGTAATCCAGCGCCGCCGCCGTAGGCTCGTTGATGATGCGTTCCACCTGCAAGCCCGCAAGTTCTCCCGCCTTTGCCGTCATCCGCCGCTGCACGTCGGTAAAATAGGCCGGTACGGTAATTACCGCGCGATCGACTTTTTCGCCCAGGCCGGTTTCCGCGCAGCCGACCAGGTAGCGCAGGAGCATGGCCTGAATTTCCTCCGGCACGTATTCCTTCCCGTGGGCCTTGAGTTTTTCACCGCTGCCGGTAAGCCGCTTAACCTCCATAAAGGTGCAGTCGGGCCGGGTAAAAAGGTATTCCGCGGCTTCCTCGCCCACAACAGCCGCGCCGTCCTGGGTAATATGCACTACCGAAGGTGTAACCAGCTTGCCCTGGGTATTGGGAAAAAGCCTGGGCGCACCATCAACAATACAGGCGATTTCCGATGTCGATGTCCCTAAATCTATGCCAACTATCCTACTCAACTGTTCCAGCCCCCTTCATTTTGATCTTGTATATCGTCATCGATACCATCAGTATCCTGGATATCCGTAGCTTCGTTTTCTCCCTCATCCCGGTACCCGGTTTCATCTTCATGCCAGTCTTCAGTATATCCGTACTGGTCTCCGATTCCGGCGTCCTCCGCCTCTTCCTCCGCGGGCTCCGGCCCCCGGCTTACCACTACCGCGGCTTTGCGCAGAAGGACGTTACGGTACGCGTAGCCGTTCTGGAGCACCTCGACCACCTGCTCGCGGGGCAGGGACGATTCGGCGCTTGCCTTGACCGTGTGAATCCTCGGGTCCAGGGGCTGCCCTGCCGCCCCAAAACAGAGTATGCCCCGGGCGGAGAGGATGCTGTTGGCGCTTTCCCGCAAAAGGCCCGCCTGGTGCTGCAATTCTTCGTTGCCGCTCCGCCGCGCGTAGGCACAGAAATCATCGAGAAGGTCGGAGAGGCCTATCGCCGCGAAAACCAGCTGGTCCGCCCGGTTTTTTTCGGATTCTGTCATTTCCCTCAGGCCCCGGGTATCCTGCTCTTTTACCAGATCGTAAATTTCCTCGATTTGCAGGGAAACATCGGCCTGCTTCCTGTTGAGTTCCGCCAATAATTCCCGCCCCGCCGCCGCGAGTTCCACACATTCGTAGCGGGGAAGCCGTTCAGTCTCACGGGAAAGCAGCCTGGCAAGCTCGTCTTCAAAGTTCAGCATGGGCATCGGCCTTTTCCGCAGCCGGGCTTGCCAGGCCCATAAGCGCGAAACGCCAGGAAAGATACTGTCAGCATTGCGCTAGTATACAGATGAAGGCGATTATTCGCAATGGGAATTTACGGAAATTCGATGCCTGGCACTCTTTTTTCCGATAAAAATTTATCCAGAAATTTGGCGCCTGGCACCCCCGCGGCGTGGATTAACTCATTTTCCCCTGAATCCCGGTAACCGTTTCCAGGGATATTTTCAAGGCTTCCGCCGCCTGTTCGGGACTCATGCCGTATTTCAGCAGATTCCTCACATCTTCCTCGCGGCCTTCTTCGCGACCTTCCTCGCGGCCTTCTTCGCGGCCTTCCTCCCGCATAAGGGTCATTGCGTCTTCCACCGTGTATTCTTCCAATAACATATTTAACACCTCTCCGGCGTGGTTTTCCAAAAACTCTTTC